>DASUSF010000154.1:0-4226 GCA_036375275.1 Geminicoccaceae bacterium
ATCCGCTCGCCCGAAGGCACCCTCGCCGAGGCGCGGAGTCCGAGGATCGCATCGACCACGGTCAGGATGCCGCGACGAGGTTGACGAGAGGTGAAGCCGCAAGCGCCGGCCCCGGCGGAGCCGGAACGCCTCCAAGGAGGCACCGGGGGGGCCACCTGTCGAAGCAGGGACCGTCCGCAAGTTGCGCGCTCGCCGGGTTTCCGAACCTGCGGCCGCTGGCTGGCCTCCGGTGCGGCGCCACACTTGCCATGGCGACCGCGCGGCGCCGGCCGTGCCGGGAGGCTCGGTGCAGATCGAGGGATCCTTCATCCCTCTCCGCCATGTTCGAGCCGTGCCGGAAGCCATGCCGGAGACCCGCTCCCCGTCGGCACCTTCGCCGGCGCGCGGACTCCCAGGATCGCATGGACCAGGGTCAGGCTGCCCGAAAGAGGTTGACGAACGGTAGACCGGCGGGCGCCCGCCCCGGCGCGGGCACGAACGATCCGCCGCGGCCGGCCGGGCTTCGGCGCCGCACGACGTGCACCACGCCGACCACCGCCCCGGCCCGCGGAGTGCCGGGTGTCGCCCGCCGCGGGTCGTCGGTTCCGCCCGACCCGCGCCACTCCACCACCCCGGCCATCGGCTCGGGCGGCGGGCTGCGGGGTCATCGGGCAACCCCTGGCGCGGGTGCGGCCCGACCCCGCCCGGCCCGTCGCTCCGGACGCAGCTTCGAGGCTCGCGGTGTCGGATGGCGCGCGACGGGTCGTGCCTGTCGCCCGGCCGGGGACGGGAGCCCCGTCGCCCGGGGGCGTGCCGTCCGTCGCCGCATGAACCGGGCGTGGGGCCACCGCGCTAGACGCTCCGCGAGACGAACAGGAGGAGGGTCGCGAGCAGGCCGAGCATCAGGGCGGCGCCCAGGAACTCGGGCACGCGGAAGACCCGCATCTTCGCGACCCCGGTCTCGAACACGGCGAGGAGGGTGCCCGCGACCGCGAGCTTGCCGAGGTAGGCGAGCAGCCCCGCGCCGTAGGCGAGGGCGCCGTCGCCCGGCACGGCGAGGCCCCAGGGCGTGAACAGGCAGGCGATCAGCGACACGTAGAGCAGCAGCTTGAGCGCGGCCGCGAGCTCGATCATCGCGAGATGGCGCCCGGAATACTCCAGCACCATGGCCTCGTGCACCATCGTGAGCTCGAGGTGGGTCGCCGGGTTGTCGACCGGGATCCGGCCGTTCTCGGCGATCGCCACCATGACCAGCGCGATCAGCACGAGACCGAGCGAGACGCGCAGCCCCACCTCGGGCGAGGCCATGAAGGTCGCGATCCAGGCGAGCTGGGTGGAGCCCGCGACCAGCGCGAGGGTGAACACGATCAGGAGCATGGCCGGCTCGGCGAGGGACGCGATCATCACCTCGCGGCTCGAGCCGATGCCGCCGAAGCTGGTGCCGACGTCCATGCCGGCGAGCGCGAGGAAGAACCGCGCGCTGGCGAGCAGCGCGATGATCGCGATCAGGTCGGCCGTCCAGCTGAAGACCAGGCCGGCGGCGAAGGTCGGCACGAGCGCCGCGGCGACCCAGGTCGCGGCGAAGATCAGGTACGGGGCGACCCGGAACAGCCAGGACGCAGGCTCCGCCAGCACCACCTCCTTCCGCAGCAGCCGCAGGAGGTCGCGGTAGGGCTGGACCACGGGCGCTCCCCGGCGGCGGAGGAGGCGCGCCTTCACCTTGCGGACGAAGCCGGTCAGCAGGGGTGCGAGCAGCAGCACGAGCGCCATCTGCGCGCCCTGGACGAGGAGGCCCTGGATCACGGCCACATCACGGCCACAGGGCGAGGACCAGGAGCAGGGTCACGAGCGCCAGGAAGACGAGGCTCAGGTAGCGCCGGATGGTGAGGAACTGGAGCTGGTTGAGCCGGTCGGCGGCGAAGCCGACGGCGGTGGCCGCGGGCGCGTAGATCCCGTCCCAGACCAGGTCGCGCAGTTCGACCGTGAGGCGCGCGGCGCCCGGAGCCAGTGGCGGCGGCATGTCGACCCGCTCGCGGGCCTGGAAGACGAGGGTTCCGAACACCCGGCGGATCGGCTGGGCGAAGCTCGCGGCCGTGTACTGGGTCCAAGGGCTCGGGTCGGGAAAGCCACAGTCCCAGGCCGGCGCCCGGCGCACGGCGTGCGAGGCGAACCGGTGGATGGCATAGACCGTGAGGGAGGCCGAAAGCGCGATGAACACGAACACCAGCAACCCGTTGTACGAGCTCCGGCTCTCGGCGATCGGCACGATCGAGAGCCAGGGGATCGCCGCCTGCACCGGCATGCGCTCCCCGACCAGCCCCTGGACCACGGGCGCGAGCCCGTCGATCACCAGCCCCGGCAGGATGCCGGCGAGCAGGCAGAGCGCGGCGAGGGTGAACATCGCGGCGAGCGAGCAGCGGTCGACGTCGACAGCCGCTTCCGCCGCCGCGCTTCGTGGCCGGCCGAGGAAGGTCACGCCGAACGCCTTGACGAAGCATGCGGCGGCGAGCGCGGCCGAGAGCGCGAGCAGCCCGCCGACCGCGGGCACCATGATCTTGAGGCCCCACTGCGGCAGCTCCGGGCTCTGCAGGATCGCCTGGAAGGTCAGCCACTCCGACACGAAGCCGTTCAGCGGCGGCAGGGCGGAGATGGCGACGCAGCCGATGAGGAACGCGAGGCTGGTCAGCGGCATCCGGTGGATCAGGCCGCCGAGGCGCTCCATGTCCCGCTCCCCCGTGGCGCTCAGCACGGCGCCGGCGCCGAAGAACAGCAGGCTCTTGAACAGCGAGTGGTTGAGGACGTGGAACAGCGCCGCGGTCAGCGCCAGCGCTGCCGCCCAGCCCATGCCGTTGGCCTGGAAGGCGAGCGCGAGCCCGAGGCCGATGTAGATGATACCGATGTTCTCGACCGTGTGGTAGGCGAGCAGGCGCTTCAGGTCGTGCTGCATCAGCGCGTAGAGGACGCCGAGCACGGCGGTGACGCCGCCGAGGAAGAGGACGACCATGGCCGACCACCAGGTCGGCTCGCCGAGCAGGTCGAAGACGATGCGCATGAAGCCGTAGACCGCGACCTTGGTCATGACGCCGCTCATCAGCGCGGAGACGTGGCTCGGCGCGGCCGGGTGGGCGAGCGGCAGCCAGACGTGCAGCGGCACCAGCCCGGCCTTCGAGCCGGCGCCGAGCAGGACCAGCGCCAGCACCAGGGCCGCGGCGGGCGGGGCGTGCCCGCCGGCCCGGATCGAGGTGAAGTCGTAGCCGCTGCCGGGACCCGCGAGCAGGCCGAAGGCGAGCAGGAGGGCGAGCGTGCCGAGGCCCGCCATGATCAGGTAGACGTAGCCGGCGTGGGCGTTCTCGGGGAGCCGGTGGTGGGCCATGACCAAGGCCCACGACACGAGCGACATCAGCTCCCAGGAGAGAAGGAACGTGAACGCGTCGGCCGCGAGCACGACCATGTTCATGGCGGCGAGGAAGGCCGCGAAGAACGGCAGGACCCGGTGCGGCGCCGGCTCGTGGCGGCCGTAGCCGAGCCCGTAGAGGCTGGCGGCGGCCCCGCCGAGATTGACGACCACGAGGAAGAAGGCGGCGAGCGGATCGAGGCGGAGATGCATCCCGAGCCACGGCAGGCCGAGCGGCAGGGTCAGCGCCGAGTCCCCCGGACCGGCGAGGAGGTGCCCGATCGCCACCCCGAACGCGACGAGCGAGGCGCCGAGGGTCGCGCCGTAGACGATCCGGACGGCGCCGGCGCGCCGTGCGATCGCGCCGCCCGCGAGCGCGACGCCGAGCAGGGCGAGGACGCACAGGAGCACCACCACGACCGGCATCGCGCCCCGTGTCCTTCACCCGGCTCCGGACACCGCCGGGTCGGCGTCCCGATCGGCTTTCGCCCGGGTCGGCTCCGCGCGGAGGCGCACCCCGCGGCCGCCGCCCTGGCTGACCGCGCCCTCGCCGATCAGCTCGATCCCCGCCGCATCGAGCGCCCCTGTCAGCTTCATCAGCGAGTCCACGTTGCCGCGGATCACCCCGTCGCTCGCCTCCATCCTCTGGATGGTCGGGACCGAGAGGTCCGCGAGCGCGGCCAGATGGCGCTGGTCGATGCCGAGAAGCGCACGGGCGGCCCGTAGCTGTGCGGCGGTGAGCATTGCGCGAGTCGCGGGTTCCAGGACAGGTTAGCCCCCGGTGCTGTCTGGAGCTTCGCTAATTCCATGTCAAGCATGATGTATGATGTCTAACATATGAAATAACCGGGGC
>DASUSF010000155.1:0-8936 GCA_036375275.1 Geminicoccaceae bacterium
CGGCCTGTACGTCCCGCCGCATTTCCGGGACGCGGACCGGCCCGTGCATCCGGCGGAAGCCTGGTTCGACGCGCTGCAGCGGGACAAGGCGCTGCTCGATCACGACAAGCCGGGCTTGCCGGGGAGCGCCGGCTCGCCGCCGGCCGCCGCCGAGCGCCACCGCTAGAGTGCTGGTGTCCAGGTCCGGCCGTCGCGGAGCAGGGCGTTGGCGAGGATGAGGAGCTTGCGCATGACCGCGGTGAGGGCGACCTTGGGCGGCTTGCCGGCGGCGCGCAGGGCGTCGTACCTGGCCTTCAGGTCGGGGTTGAAGCGGACGGCGACGAGGGCTGGCAGGTAGAGCGCCTGGCGGAGGTGGGCGCGCCCACCCCGGATCGACCGCTTGCCGCGCTGCCGCCCGGAGTCGCGGGCGATCGGCGCGAGGCCGGCGAGGCTGGCCGCACACTTGTGCTCGAGGGCGCCGAGCTCGGGCATCTCGATCAGGATGGCGAAGGCGGTGGCGTCACCGATGCCCGGGATGCTCTGCAGGATGTGGAAGCGCGCCTGCAAGGTGGGCTCGGCTTCGAGTTCGGCGTGGAGGGCTCGGTCGATGGCGGCGATCTGGCGGTCGATCTGCCCGAGGCGTTGCCGGGCCTGATGCTTGAGCAGCGTCGCGCGATGGGTGTGGTCGCGGTTCTGGGCGGCGACGCGGTCCCTGACCAAGGCGCGCCGCGCGACGTGGAGTTCCTTCATCGCGTCCAAGGTCGCGCTCACCACCGGCCGGACCGGGGGCTCGAGGAGCGCGGCGAAGCGGGCCAGCAGGGCGGCGTCGACCGCGTCGGTCTTGACGAGACGGCCGATCGCTTCGGCGAAGCGCCGGGCCTGGCGCGGGTTGACCTTGACCAGCGGCAGCCCGGCCGCGGCGAGCCGGCGTTCGAAGGCATGATGGTAGGCCCCCGTGGGCTCGAACGCGATGCGGCCGACCCCGAGGCTCCCCAGCCATGCGATCAGGGCGGCATGGCCTTTGGCATCGTTGCTGAACTGGCGCCCCTGGCCGGTCGGGTGGAGGTGGACGTCGAGGCTGTCTTTGCTGATGTCGAC
The DNA here is from genome assembly GCA_036375275.1 of Geminicoccaceae bacterium. Lineage (GTDB taxonomy): Bacteria > Pseudomonadota > Alphaproteobacteria > Geminicoccales > Geminicoccaceae > DASUSF01. The sequence goes on from DASUSF010000155.1 coordinate 1,078, forward strand.
GCCGACCGCCTGGGTTATGATTTCGGGCATCTTTTCCAGGTCCTATGCTTGTCGTCCGGGCCGCACGCGCCCGGGTATCCGTTCAGGCCACCGGGAAAAGAAAGGGGCGGTCGCACTCTAGCTCGGCCCCTGACGGCCAGCATTTCCCCGACCCGTCCCCTCCCGCCGCCGGGGAGCTCACGACCCTCCGGCGGCGGCCCATCTTGGCTCCGATGGACCGCCCAGTCATAAGACAAGCAGTTTCCGATGAGCCAGAACCGCATCGAACCGCGACGCCCTTCCGCTTATCGGAAGTAAATTGCTCTATCTCAATGGATCAGAGCGGATTCACCCGCTCGGACCGGTGTGCACGCGGTTCCGTCGAATCGGGATCCGCTCCAGGCGCGAACCGGCCGCGGTCCTACCAGCGTACATCGGCCGGCACGGCGGGTTTAGAGGCCGTTCACGCCGCGGAGCCATGCTCTGCCCCATGCGCGGTTCGCATGGGAGAGGTCGTGATGCGGAAGATCTTGGGTGGAGCATTCGTCGTCGCGGCGCTGCTGCTGGCAGGATCGAGCAGCGCCCTCGGCATGATCGCCGTGCTCGACCACCGGCCGGCCTTCCCGTCCGACCCGGGCACCGACCAGAGCTTCCGTGGCGACGATGCAGCGCGCGTCATCCTGGCGGGCCCGCCCTCCTGGGCGCCGGCGCACGGGTTCCGCCGGAAGCCCGGCAAGGACAAGGACGCCGAGGTCCACATCCACCATCATCATCACCAGGACGACGACCGCGTCCGGGTGGCCTTGCCGGACGTCGGGATCGACCGCGGCTTCTGCAACCGCGAGCTGATCGGTGGCATCCTCGGCGGGGTCGCCGGCGGCGCCATCGGCTCGCAGATCGGCCGGGGCGACGGCCGGACCGTCGCGACCATCGGCGGGGCCATCGCCGGGGTGCTGATCGGCGGCACGATCGGTCGGCGCATGGACGAGGCGGATCACGCCTGCGTCGCCCATGCCCTGGTCCAGGCGCCGACCCGCCACGCCGTGGCTTGGCGCGGGCCGGAGGGCGAGCGCTACCGGGTCATCCCGCTGGCGGCCGCCTACAAGGACCTGCGCGGGCGGACCTGCCGCGACTTCCAGGCGATCGCGCTGCTCGACGGGGTCGAGCGCAGCGAGCGCGGCACCGCCTGCCGGCGCTCGAACGGCGCCTGGTTCCAGGAGAGCTGACCGGGGCCGGCGGGGCGCGGCGCAGGTCAGCCGCGCCCGCTCACTTCCCCGTCGCCCGCGCGACCAGTCCCGGTCGCCCGCGCGACCAGCGGGAAGTAGAGGGCGTAGGGCAGGCAGCGCATCGCCTTGAGTATCCAGGTGAAGCGCTTCGGGAAGGTCACCTCGAAGCGATCGCTCTCCAGGCCGTCGGCGAGCCGCCGCGCCGCGTCCTCGGGCTCCATCAGGAACGGCATCTTGAACTCGTTCCGGTCGGTCAAGGGCGTGCGCACGAAGCCCGGATCGATCAGCTGCAGCGTGACCCCGTGTCTGACCAGATCGAAGCGCAGCGATTCCGCGAGGTTGATCAGCGCCGCCTTGGTCGCACCGTAATAGGCCGAGGTCGGCAGCCCGCGGTAGCCGGCGACCGAGGACACGATTGCGATCCGGCCCGACCGGCGGGCGATCATCGCCTGCATCACCGGCTCGAGGCAGTGGGCGACGCCGATCAGGTTGATCTCGACCAGCTTCTGGAGGTCGGCGGCCTTGAAGTCCCTGGCGTCGACCGGGTGATGGCTGCCGGCGGCGAGCACGGCCGTGTCGAGCTGGCCGATCTCGACCTCGATCCGCTCGAACGCCTGGCGGGCGGCCGCGGCTTCGGTCACGTCGAGCGGCACCGCCCGGATCGATCCCTCGAGGGCGGCGGCTTCGTCGGCCAGGGCGTCCAGCTTGTCGGCGCTGCGCGCGCTCACCACCACCCGGTGTCCCCGACGCGCGAGCTCGAGCGCCGTGGCGCGGCCGATCCCGGAGCTCGCCCCGGTGAGCCAGATCCGCCGCGGCGTCATGCTGCGACTCCCGGGCAGATGGGGGTGGCCGGCATCAGGCGCTGCCCGCCATGCGCACGTAATCGATCGCCGACCCGTCCTCGCCGAGGAACAGGAGCTTCACCCACTCGCCGTCGTGGTACCAGAGGTCGCAGGTGATGTCGCCGACCAGGGCGTAGCGCCGCGCCGGCACCTCGGTCCGGCCGATCCGCACCATCTCCTCCGGCTGCGCCTTGACCGCGGAGCGGGCGAGACTGCCGGCCTGGGTGTCGAGCCATTCGCCGCGGGTCGCCATCGCCTCGTCCCAGTAGCTGCTCGGCACGGTGTCGCCCGGAAGGGTCAGCCGGCCCGAGCTGCCGTCGATCTCGAGGCGGTCGCCGACCGCCCGGCCGGACACCCGGAACCGCTCGCCGTTGTCGTCGGTCCGGGTCTCGATCCTGACCAGGCGCCCGTTCTCCCAGGTCTCGCGGTTGGTGTGGTGGTAGCTGTAGAGGGTGAGGAACGCGAACTTGACCGCGAACGCGATCTCGATGTCGACGGTCAGGCGCTCGCCGTCCTTCGAGAACCGCAGCTTGTGGGTCCCGATCGGGCTGCCGTTGCGGAGCGCCTGGAAGGCGATGTCCTCTGCCGGCGGGCGGAGCGCGGCCGCAGCCGGCGCGAGCGGGCGGACGGCGGCGAGCGCCGCGAGCCCGAGCATCATGCTCCGGCGCGACAGCAGGCAGGGGCAACGTTCGGCCATCGCTCGGTTCTCCTCGATCTCGCCTACGCCCGCGGCCGCCCGGCGGATCACGTCGCCCCGGCGGCCCCCGCCGCCATTGAAGCCCGCGCCGGGCCGGCCATATGCTGATTAGCGGACAAGGACGCGAGGAACTATGAGGCAGGCCACGACCATCGCCGAGGAGCAGGAGGAGATCGCCGCCGAGTTCGAGCTGTTCGACGACTGGCGGGACAAGATCGACTACGTGCTCGACCTCGGCCGGCAGCTGCCGCCGATCCCGGACGAGCATCGGATCGATGCGAACAAGGTCAAGGGCTGCCAGTCGCAGGTCTGGATGGTCGCCGAGATCGACGAGCGCGACCGGCGGCTCCGGCTGCTCGCCGACAGCGACGCGTACATCGTGAAGGGGCTGATCGCGCTCCTGCTCCGGCTGTACTCCGGCCGCCGCGCCGACGAGGTGCTCGCCAATCCCCCGGCCGTCTTCGACCGGATCGGCCTCGGTGCCCATCTGTCGCCGGGCCGGGCCAACGGCCTGAACGCCATGGTCAAGCGGATCCGCCAGCTGGCGGGCGCGGCCGAGCAGGGCGTGCCGGTCCCCGCCGCCGGCTGAGCGGGCATCACCAGAGCCTGACCACCAGGGGCCACGGCCCCTCGGGCGGGGGATCCGGGATCACGTCCTGGTCCGTCCCGGGTGCGGTCGCGAACCGCCCGGCTCCGCCCGGGGGCCCGTCCAGCGCCACCGCCCGCCAGCGTCCGGCCGGCGGCGCCACCACCGGCAGCCGGAGCCGCTCGATCCGAGCGCCGGCGACACCCGTCACCAGCAGCTCGATCCCACTCTCGCTCTCGTAGCCGTGGCTGGCTCCGCCGAGCTCATCGGTCAGGGTCCAGGCGAAGCCGCCGGGGCGGAGCGGCGGCAGCGCATCGATCGTCCGCACCGCGCGGCCGGCCGCGCGCAGGTCCGCGCGCCGGTCGAGGAGCCCGTGCCGCGGGTAGTAGCCGCGGTCGATGTCGAGCAGGCTGTCGAGCAGGATCTCGGCGTCCGGCAGCGCCCGGGCGGCGAACGCCGCCTCGGCCGCGCGCGTCGCCAGCGCCGCCTCGTCCTCGAGCGGCTGCTCCGGGGTCGCGCCCAGGGCCTCGAGGTCGACGCTGAGCTCGAGCTCGCGCGCCGAGACCGCCCCGACCATCCGGAGCAGCGTCGCGAAGACCGGCTCGTCGACCCCGATCCGCGCGACGATGCCGGCGAAGAGCCCGTCCCGCTTGAGGTCGAGCCCGGTCAGCCGGTCGAGCTCGCCGGACCCGAAGCCGAAGCCGACCCGCTGCGCCCGCTGGCCGCCGCCGCCCGCGGCGCTCGCCGAGCTGACCAGGGGCGCGAGGCGGAGCGGCACCGGCAGCGCCGGCGGCTCGGCCCGGGCCCGGGCGAGGTCGGCCAGGTCGAGCACTGCCTCGTAGCCGAGGATCATCTCCCGGTGCGCCCCGAGCAGGGGGACGAGCGCGGCCGACGGCAGGCCGTAGCCGAGCAGGAGGAAACGCCGGCCCGTTGCGGCCAGGAGCGCCATCCGCTCCCGCGTCCGCGGGTCGAGGAGGTCGTGCGCGGGCAGGCGGAGGACGCCGAGGCCGAGCTCCTCCACGGCGAGCAGCGGATGGTCGTTCCGGACCCGCCGGCGCTGGAGAGCGTCGGTCGGCGGGTTGGCCGGCAGCTCCACGACCTCGGCGAGCGGATGCCGGACGAAGACGCCGAGCCGGTCGTTCCTGGCCGCGGCCGCGGTCTCCGCTTCCGCCAGCCGGTGGAAGCGGACGTCGTGGCCCGCATCGCCGACCTCGACCAGGAGGACGCCGAGCTTGGCGGCGTCGTCCCGGCCGTACTCGGCGGCGGGCCCGATCCGGAACAGCTCGCTGTAGTCGCGCCGGGTGAAGCTGGTGGCCGGCGCGACGTGGATCGGCATCGGCCCGGCGCAGTGGCGGAAGCGGGTGTGGACGTGGCCGGCGAACAACGCCTCGACCCGGTGGTGCCGGACCAGCTCCAGAAGCCAGTCCCGCGCGGGACGGTCGAGGTTGTCGTAGTGGCCGGGCTCGTCCGGGTCGAGCAGCCAGGGGGGGTAATGGGTCAGCAGGAACGTCCGCTGGCCTTCCCTTCCGGCCTCGAGGACGGCCTCGAGGCGGGCTCGCTCGGCCGCTTCGGCCTCGAGCCCGCTGTTCAGCACCGGGCCGTTGAGGAGGACGCAGCGCACGCCCTCCTGCTCGACCGCCTGCGCGGTCCCGAAGCGGGCATCGAAGGCCTCGATCCACTCCGCCCGGACCGCCTTGGCCGGCATCCAGGGCGCGGTCTTGTCGCCGATGTCGTGGTTGCCGTGGGTGATCAGGAGCGGGCAGGCGAGCCGGCGGAGGATCGCCTCCGCCACGTCGAGAGCGGCCGCGCGCCACGGCGCCTCGGGGATCGGGTGCGCGACGTCGCCGAGGTGGATCGCGAACGCGGGGCCGAGGCGGTTGATCGCCTCGACCGCGCCCCGGGCGCGCCGGTTGGAGCGCGGCGGGTTCGCCGGGTCGGGCTCGGGCTCGATGTGGGTGTCGGCGAGGACCGCGAAGCGGAGCAGCGACCTCATGAGGCGGAGACGAGGAACGGCTCGAGCCGGTCGAAGGCGACCTCGACCCCGGTCCCGGGCCGGTCGGGCAGCACGAACCCGCCGGTCTCGTAGCGCCAGGCGCTGTCGACCGCGTCGCCGAGGCGCCCGGCCAGCCCCGCCTGATATTCCGCGAGATGCTCGTCGCCGCACGCGGCGGCGAAGTGCAGCGTCGCGGCCTGGAACAGGTCGAGGCCGGAGCCCATGTGCGGCGTCACCGGGATGCCGGCCCGGCGCGCGAGATCGAGCTGGCGGCGCCCGTCGCTGATCCCGCTCCGGCCGACGTCCGGCTGGAAGACCTGCACCGCGCCGCGCTCGAGCCAGGGGCGCGCCTCGAACCGGGTGTGGAACGACTCTCCGAGCGCGACGGGCGCGCCCGGCCGGTGCCCGAGCCGGACGTGCCCCTCCAGGTCCTCGGGCAGCATCGGGCACTCGAGCCAGGTCGCGCCGAGGGCGCCGTAGGCTGCCTTGGCTTCGGCCGCGCTCTCGAGGTCCTCGAAGCTCCAGAGCACGTCGACCATCCAGCGGCGCACCTCGGGCACCGCCGCCTGCAGCGCCTGCAGCTCGGCCTCGCCGGCGGCGAGATCACCATCGAGGAACAGCTTGATCCCGCTCCCGCCCTCCCCGCTCCAGCGGCGGGCGTGCCCGATCCGCTCCTCGCGGGTGGCCCGGCGGAGGCCCGACAGGTACACCGGGATCGCCCGCCGGGGCCGTTCGGCGAGCAGGGCCGCGAGCGGCAGGTCGGCCCGGCGGGCGAGGGCGTCCCAGACCGCGAGGTCGACCCCGGCGATCGCGTCGAGATAGAAGCCCGCGCCGTGGCCGCGGCCGCGCTCGGCATCGTAGAGGAAATCCCACATCGCCTCGGGGTGTGGAAATGTCCGGTCCAGCACGAGGGGCTGGATCAGCTCGCGGGCGATCAGGCCGGTGACCTCCGGCCCGATCGGCGCGTTCGGCTCGCCCATGCCGATGGTGCCGTCGGCCAGCTCGACCTTGACGAAGACCGTCTCGACCGCGGCCGGGTAGGCGGTCCGCCAGCCGGGCCGGGTGAGGAAGCGCGCCGCCTCCCGGGCACGCCCGTCGAGGTAGCTCTCCCAGTAGCTTCGCCCGCCGAGCCGGATGTGGAAGGTCTCGATCCGCCGGATCTCGACGCTCGGATCGATCGTCATGCCAGCCGCCCCCGGAACCGCTCACGCCATGGACGCACCGGGATGGCCGCCCCTCCGGGACGCCCGCTCCCAGGGATGCGCCTCCCCGACGCCCGAGGTTCGACCGGACCGGCGCCCGCTGGCAAGGCCTTCGTTCAGCCACCCGCACCCGCCGCTCGCCGCACGCGGGCCGAAGAGCGAACCGCCGGCCGGAAGCATGCGCTCGTCCGTTGCCCGCGCATCAGAGGACGGTCCGGACGGGGCAGTGGGGCAGGGTCCCGACCAGCTCCTGCCCGGGCATCTCGAGCAGATGCTCGATGTCGGCCACGGTGGCGCCGACCTCCGGTTCAGGAGGATCGGTTGGAGCATCGGAGTCGTGGCACCTCCCACCGCTCGTCATCGCCCGCGCGCCGCCGGTTGCGGCGGAGCAGCGCCGACCGGCTGATAGCTGGCCAGGATCGCGTCCCGTGAGGTGGTGTAGGAGCGGCTCGTGATTTCCGGCAGTGAGCCGGGTCAGGCGACCAGCCTGACGGGCTCGGTGTTCCCGGGAGGGCCGAGCGTTTCCAGGCTCATGTAGCGGCGGCCGACCGTCCACTCGTCGGTCGGTTCGAGCATCAGCGCGCCGACCAGGCGGACGATCGCGGCCTCGTGCGGAAGCGAAGTGGGAGAGGGACCCGCTGAGCCCGACGACGTCGGTCCGGCGCTCGACCCGTCGTCTTCGGCGGCGTCCGTGGCCCTGGCCACGCGCTCGAAGCGCTCGCGCAGCCCATCGGCGACCTGGCGCCACTGGCGGCGGGCGGCGTCCTGGTTCTCCTGGGCGAAAGACGGTGCGGATGGCGGCCGCGACCATGGCGCGCTGGCTTGGCCCGACGTGGGCGAGGAGGTTTCTCAGGGCGTACGTGAAGGTCCGCGAGGACGGACGCCTCGTCTCCGTCGCGGTGATGAATCCGGCACCTCTGCCAGGTCGCGTGCAGGACCTTGTCGACGGCTGCCTCGAGGCCCTCGCCGGCGTCCGAGATCACGAGGTTGACGCCGCGCAGGCCCCGGCGGGTGAGGGAGTGCAGGCACTCGGTCCAGAACGGCTCGGCTTCGGAGGGACCGACCGCGAGGCCCGGGACCTCATGCCGGCCATCGGCGTTCACGGCCACCCCGATCATAGGTCGCGATCCAGAGGTAGGGCCAGTCGCCTTCGATCGGCCGGTGAGGAACGCCTGGACCGCTGGTCGGTCTCGGCGCACAGGCGCGACACCTGGCTCTTGCTGATGCCGCTCATGCCCATGGCCTTGACCAGTTCGTCGACGCTGCGGGTCGAGATGCCGTGGACGTACGCCTCCTGGATCACGGCGGCGAGCGCCGTCTCGGCGGTCCGTCGG
>DASUSF010000156.1:0-5120 GCA_036375275.1 Geminicoccaceae bacterium
CCTGCGCCGCCATGCCGGCCGGCAGGTGGTGCAGGGTCTCGCCCCGGTGCCGGTAGGCCGTGCAGACCCGGAGCGTGTCCATGCCGTCGAGGACGTCGAGCTTGGTCAGCGCCATGCCGTGGATGCCGCCGACCTTGACCGCCTGGCGGACCAGGACGGCGTCGAACCAGCCGCAGCGCCGCGGCCGCCCGGTCACCGTGCCGAACTCGCGCCCCCGCTCGCCGAGCCGGCGCCCGGTCGCGTCGTCGAGCTCGGTCGGGAAGGGGCCGGCGCCGACCCGCGTCGTGTACGCCTTGACGATCCCGAGGACGTAGCCGACGCCGTCGGCGCCGGTGCCGACCCCGAGCGCCGCCTGCGCCGCCAGCGTGTTCGACGAGGTGACGAACGGGTAGGTGCCGTGGTCGACGTCGAGCATCGCGCCCTGCGCGCCCTCGAACAGGATCCGCGCGCCGCGCCGGCGAAGCTCGGCGAGGCGGAGCCAGACCGGCTCGGCGTAGGGCAGCAGACGGGGGGCGAGGGCGGTCAGCGCATCGAGCAGCGCCCCGCGCTCGATCTCGGCCTCGCCGAAGCCGCGCCGGAGCGCGTCGTGGTGCAGGAGCAGGTCGTCGAGCCGCCGCGCCAGCAGGCCGGCGTCGGCGAGGTCCGAGACCCGGATCGCCCGCCGCGCCACCTTGTCCTCGTAGGCCGGCCCGATGCCACGCCCGGTGGTGCCGATCCGGCCGGCGCCGCTGGTGTCCCGGGCGCGCTCGCGGGCGCGGTCGAGCTCGCCGTGCAGCGGCAGGATCAGGGGCGCGTTCTCGGCGACCCGGAGGCTCTCCGGCCCGACCGCGACGCCCTGGGCGCGCACCCGGTCGATCTCGTCGAGCAGCGCCCAGGGGTCGATCACCACGCCGCCGCCGATGATCGAGAGCTTGCCCGGCCGCACGACCCCCGACGGCAGCAGGCTCAGCTTGTAGGTGACGCCGTCGATCACCAGGGTGTGGCCGGCGTTGTGCCCGCCCTGGAAGCGGACCACGACGTCGGCCCGCTCCGACAGCCAGTCGACGATCTTGCCCTTGCCCTCGTCGCCCCACTGCGCGCCGACGACCGTCACGTTGCTCATTCCCTGGCGCATCCCACTGGCGCTGGCGCACCCCGTTGCACCCGGCGCATGTCGTTGGACAGAAGCCCGACCCGCATAGTCATGCCCGGACCCCGCCGCGACATCCAGAGGTTGTCCGCACGAGACAGGCTACCCCCCGGGCGGCGCAGCCCTGCAGAAGTTGCTCGCACGAGGCGCCATGGCCCGGGCGGGTGCGCCCTGCGGAGGCTGCTCGCGTGCCCCGGGGCCATGCGCCCCCGCGGTGGTTGCCCGCACGAGATCCTCAGAACCGGAGCGGCTTGCACTGCACGACGTGGGGCAGCGAGCAGATCGCCCAGAGCACGTGCTCCGGGACCGGCTGGTCGACCTCGATCAGCGCGATCGCGTCGCCCCCGGGCCGCTCGCGCCCGAGGTGGAAGGTCGCGATGTTGATCCCGGCATCGCCGAGCGCCTGCCCGAGCGCGCCGATCAGGCCCGGCTGGTCGTCGTTCCGGACGTAGAGCATGTGCTGGCCGAGCTGCGCCTCGACCGCGATCCCCCGGATCTCGACGATCCGCGGGCCGGCGTCGCCGAACAGGGTCCCGGCGACGCTCCGCTCGCCGCGCTCGGTGCCGACGGTGAGCCGGATCAGGGTCTGGTAGCCCTCGACCTGGTCCTGCTCGATCGTGGTGATCCGGACGTCCCGCTCGCGCGCGATGATCGGCGCGTTGACCATGTTGACGCTGTCGAGCACCGGCTGGAGCAGGCCCTGGAGCAGGATCGCGGTCAGGGGCCGATGGTTCAGGGCCGCGGCGTGGCCGGCGTAGGTGATGGTCGCGGAGCAGAGTCCGGTCTCGGTCAGCTGGCCGGCGAAACTGCCGAGCTGGTGGGCGAGCGTCATGTAGGGCCTGAGCCGTGGCGCCTCCTCGGCGGAGAGCGAGGGCATGTTGAGCGCGTTCACGACCGCGCCGGTGGTCAGGTAGTCGGCGATCTGCTCGGCGATCTGGACCGCGACCTTCTCCTGCGCCTCCGAGGTCGAGGCGCCGAGGTGCGGTGTGACCACCACCTCGTCGAGCTCGAACAGGGGCGACTCGCGCGCAGGCTCGTGGGCGAACACGTCGAGCGCCGCGCCCGCGACGTGACCGCTCCGGATCGCGTCGTAGAGCGCGGTCTCGTCGATCAGGCCGCCGCGCGCGCAGTTGACGATCCTGACCCCCTTCCGCGTCCGCGCCAGCGCCGCGGCGGACAGGATGTTGCGCGTGCCGTCGTTCAGGGGCGTGTGCAGGCTGATCACGTCGGCGCGGGCGAGGAGCGTCTCGAGATCGACCTTCTCGACGCCGAGGTCGGCGGCGCGCTCGGGGGCGAGGTAGGGGTCGTGGGCGATGACCCGCATCCTAAGCCCCTGGGCGAGCTCGGCGACGATCGAGCCGATGTTGCCGCAGCCGATCAGGCCGAGGGTCTTGGACGCGAGCTCGGCGCCCATGAAGCGCGACTTCTCCCACCTGCCGGCGCGGGTCGAGCGGTCGGCCGCCGGGATCTGCCGGGCGAGCGCCAGGATCATCGCGATGGCGTGCTCGGCGGTGGTGACCGAGTTGCCGAACGGCGTGTTCATGACCACCACGCCCCGCTGGCTCGCAGCGCCGAGGTCGATGTTGTCGACCCCGATGCCGGCCCGCCCGACCACCCGCAGCCGCGGCGCCGCGTCCAGCACGTCCGCGGTGACCTTGGTCGCGGAGCGGACCGCGAGCCCCTCGAACTCGCCGATGATCCGCTTCAGCTCCCCGGGGTCGAGGCCGGTCCGGACCGCCGCCTCGACCCCCCGCCGCTCGAGCACCTCGACCGCCGCGGGGCTCAGCTCGTCCGCGATCAACACCCTGGTCATCGGTATTCCTCCCGCGCGCCCGCTCAGAGGTCGCGAAGACCCGCCTCGAACGCCCAGTCGAGCCAAGGAAACAGCGCCTCCAGGTCCTCGCGCTCCACCGTGGCGCCGCCCCAGAGGCGGAGCCCGGGCGGGGCGTCGCGGTAGGCCGCGATGTCGCAGGCGACCTCCTCCTGCTCGAGACGCCGGACCAGCTGCCCGATGAAGGCGCGCTGCTCGGGGTCCGGGAGCGCCTGGACCCGCGGATCGACGATCCTGAGGCAGATCGAGGTGCTCGAGCGGAGCGCGGGACGGCTGGCCAGGAACTCGATCCACCCGGTCCGCCCGACCCACGCCTCGACCGCGGCGAGGTTGGCGTCGGCCCGGCGGATCAGGGCCTCCAGCCCGCCTTCGGCTTCTGCCCACCGCAGCCCGTCGAGGGCATCCTCGACCGCGAGCATCGAGGGCGTGTTGATGGTCTCGCCCTTGAAGATCCCCTCGATCAGCCGGCCGCCCTTGGTCAGGCGGAAGATCTTCGGCAGCGGCCGCTCCGGTCGGAAGCTCTCCAGGCGCTCGACCGCCCGCGGCCCGAGGATCAGAACCCCGTGCTGCGCCTCGCCGCCGAGCACCTTCTGCCAGGAGTAGGTCGCGACATCGAGCTTGGCCCAGTCCAGGGGCATGGCGAAGACCGCCGAGGTGGCGTCGCAGAGCGTGAGTCCGGAGCGGTCGTCCGCGATCCAGGCGGCGTCCGGGACCCGGACGCCCGACGTGGTGCCGTTCCACGTGAACACGACGTCCCGGTCCGGCGCGACCAGGTCGCAGTCGGGGAGCGCGCCGTAGTCGGCGCTCAGGGTCCGCACGTCCGCGAGCCGGAGCTCGCGAACCACATCGCTCACCCAGCCCTGGCCGAAGCTCTCGAAGGCGACGAGGTCGACCCCGCGCGGGCCGAGCAGGTTCCACATCGCCATCTCGAACGCGCCGGTGTCGGAAGCCGGGACGATGCCGAGCCGGTGGTCCGGCGGCAGGTTCAGGAGCGCCCGCGAGCGCTCGATGACCTCGCCGATCCTGGCCTTCGCCGGCGTCGAGCGATGCGAGCGGCCGACCAGCGCATGTCGAAGCGCCCCGATGGACCAGCCGGGGCGCTTCGCGGTCGGGCCCGATCCGAAGAACGGACGGGCCGGGCGGCGCGACGGACGGGCCTGCGGCACGGTAGGGGATCCGAAGTGGTGGAGGTCCCGCGCGACCTAGCCGGCGCCCGCCCCGTCGTCAACCGCGGAGTAAGAAGCCGCGGAGGCTCCGCGGCAGCCCGGGCCGGCGACCACACGCCGGACCCGGGCGCGGCCCGCAGAGCACATGCCGGTCAGGAATCAGAAGATGTCATCGCCGTCATCGTCATCGTTGTCCCGGTTCCAGACCGGGTCGCCGAGGTCGATGTCGTCCTTGTCGGTCACCGCGCCGGCGGCCCCACCGGCCGCACCGCCGATCGCCGCACCCCCGAGCACGCTGCCGCCGGTGGCCGCCCCTGTCGCCGCACCGGCGGCGGCGCCGATCCCGGCGCCGCTGAGGGCGCGGTCGGTAGTGGTCTCACCGCAGCCCATAAGGAGAAGGCCGGCGGCGGTGGCAAGCAGAGCAGAGCGGAGCATGATGTCCTCCCGCTTCGTTGGTGGGCACCTGGGTGCCCGGACTGGCAGGTGAACGCCGATCCGCTTCGCCTCGTTCCGTCGCCGCCATGACGGCTTTCGGGCGGGGCAGGACGATCCGCCCGAAGATCGGGCCGGAAAGGCGGCCGCCCCGGACGGACCACGCTTCCGCCATCGGCAAAACGGTTGGCGCTCGACCCGCGGACGCTTATCTCTAGGGCGCGGGCCCGGCGGTCCGCCGTCGTCGCCGACCGGCCCCCGGTTGGCCCAGCAAACAGCTCCCACAACCGGTCCGCCGCATGAATCAGAGACAGCCGCTCACCGTTCTGCTGGCCAGCCCGCGCGGGTTCTGCGCCGGCGTCGAGCGCGCGATCGAGATCGTCGAGCAGGCGCTCGAGCAGAACGGCCCGCCGGTCTACGTCCGCCACGAGATCGTCCACAATCGCCACGTGGTCGAGAGCCTGAAGGGCAAGGGCGCGATCTTCGTCGAGGAGCTGGACGAGGTGCCGGCGGGCAGCCTCGTCGTGTTCTCGGCGCACGGCGTGCCCAAGGCGGTGCCGGC
>DASUSF010000157.1:0-13878 GCA_036375275.1 Geminicoccaceae bacterium
CCGGCCGACATTCAAGGATTTTTTTGTGCGCTGCAGCAAAATCCGCCGAGGCCCCGCCGGACCCGGTCGGGCTTGACCTCCGGTGCGCCCGCCTCTAGGTACACGCGGCGGCCCGCCGGGCCGGCCACCACTCACAAGCACGGGCGAGGGAAGTTCGATGGCGCGCCGCTGCATGCTGACCGGCAAGGGGCCCCAGGTCGGGCACAACGTCAGTCACGCCAACAACAAGTCGAAGCGCCGCTGGCTGCCCAACCTGCGCCAGCAGCGGCTGTACAGCGAGACCCTCGGCGAGAGCATCCGGCTCCGGGTGTCGAACCACGGGCTCAGGATCGTCGAGCAGCGCGGCGGGCTCGACGGCTACCTGCTGAACGCCAGGGACACCGAGCTGTCCGGCGACCTCCGGCGGCTCAAGCGGCGGCTGCAGGCGGCGCAGGACGCCCGCGCCCAGGGCTGAGCCACGCGGTCGCGCCCGGACGCGGCCGCCCCCGACGGCGCCGCCCCAAGCCGCGGGCCCGATGACCTTCCGACCGCTCCTCCTGCCGGTCGCCGCCATGGTCCTGGTGGTGGCGGGCTCGAACGTCGCCGTCCAGGTTCCGATCAACGACTGGCTGACCTGGGGCGCCTTCACCTATCCGGTCGCGTTCCTGGTGACCGATCTCACCAACCGCCGCCTCGGCCCGGGGCGGGCGCGGACGGTCGCGTGGGTCGGCTTCGCGCTCGCGGTCCTGCTCTCGATCTGGCTGGCCGGCCCGCGCATCGCGCTCGCCTCCGGCACCGCCTTCCTCACCGCGCAGCTGCTCGACATCGGCGTGTTCGACCGGCTCCGGCGTCTGCCCTGGTGGCAGGCGCCGCTGATCTCGTCCGGGATCGCGTCGCTGATCGACACCGCGCTGTTCTTCACCCTCGCCTTCGCCGGCACCGGCCTGCCCTGGATCACCTGGGCGATCGGCGACCTCGGCGCCAAGGCGGTGATGGCGCTGCTCCTGCTGATCCCGTTCCGGGCGCTGATGGGCGCGCGGGACGCCCTGAGCGCCCGCCCGGCCTGACCGCACGGGGTCACTCGATCAGCGAGAACTGCATCAGCAGGGTCCGCTGCACCAGGTTGAAGTTGTCGTCCGAGAGCAGGTAGACGAAGGTCCGGCCGGCGGCGTCCCGACGCACCGCGATGGCCTCGAAGTTCTCGGTGGTGAGCGGCGGGCGGAGGCGCGCGATCTCCTCACCCTCCAGCCGGGCGCCGGGCGCGACCTCGCCGACCGGCAGCCGGACGATCCGGCTCTGAAAGCCGCCGATCCAGGAGAACCGGCGCTCCAGCACCCAGATCTGGTCGCCGAGCCGGTCCGCCCCCGTAGGCTCGAAGCCGAACTCGGCGACATAGTCGAGCGCCGCGACGCCGGCCCGCCCGACGATCCAGCCGTCCCGCTGCCGGTCGCCGCCCTCGAGCAGGGTCAGGAGCCGGCCGTCCGGGAGATCGACCAGCGCCTCCATGCCGCGGTTGCCGCGCCCGACCAGCGCTCCCGGGACCGGCCACGGCTCCGGCACCGCGGCCAGGTCGGACATCGGGACCCCGCGCAGCCGGTGGGTGCCCTCGTAGGCCAGCACCAGGTGGTCGCGGGCGGCCACCTCGGCCAGCGCCTCGACGTTCTGATCGAGGTGGAAGGTCGGGTCGTCGTCGAGCGTGCCCGGCACCACCGCCCGAAGGACGCGGACGCCGGTCAGCCGACCATCGGCGTCGTGCTCGAGCGCGAGGTCGAACAGCGTGCCGCCGTCGCTGCCGGCGATCATCCGGCTGCCGTCGTCGGCCAGCCAGAGTCCCGAGAAGCCACCGAAGCGCTCGTCCGGCGTGCGGAGCCGGAACCCGGCCTCGAAGCGCAGCCGGTCGACGTCGCGCCGCTCTGGGCGGTGCGGGTTCAGATCGACCGGGTCGAGGCGCAACGCCGAGGGGCCGGCCGCCGCATCGGAGCGGCCGCAGCTGGCGAGGACCGGGACGAGCATCAGGAGGAGCAGGCCCGTGAGCCATGCGCCGGCGGCCTCGCGGCGCGCACCGGCGGCGCCGGTCATGGTTGCATCCGGCACGACACGCTCGACCGCTCTCCGCCAGGGGGACGCGAAGGCGGCCGCGGGCCCGCGCCGGGCACGATCGGAGCGAGCCACGCCGTCTTCAGGACCTCGCCTGGACAAGGAAAGGGCCCGCGGCGGCCCGCGGGCCCTGGCTCAAAGGAGGTTCGTGATGCTACTCGCGGGTCTGGCCGAACAGGTGCAGCAGCATCATGAACATGTTGATGAAGTCGAGGTACAGCCGGAGCGCGCCCATGATCGCCTTCTTGCCGGCGATGTCGGAGGCGTCGAGCTCGTAGTACATCTCCTTGATCTGCTGCGTGTCGTAGGCGGTGAGCCCGGTGAACACGAGCACGCCGATCACGCTGATCGCGAACTGCAGCGCGCTGCTCTGCAGGAACAGGTTGACCAGCATCGCGATGATGATGCCGATCAGGCCCATGAACAGGAACGAGCCCCAGGCCGAGAGATCGCGCTTGGTGGTGTAGCCGTAGAGGCTCATCGCGCCGAACATGCCGGCGGTGATGAAGAACACGCGCGCGATGCTCGCGCCGGTGAAGACCAGGAAGATGCTGGCCATCGACAGGCCCATCACCGCGGCGAACGCCCAGAACGTGAGCTGCGCCGCGCTCAGGCTCATCGACTGGATCTTCATGCCGAGGAAGAACACGAAGCCCAGCGGGGCGAGCATGACCACCCACTTCAAGGGCGTGCCGAAGATCGGCTCGTAGAGCGCCGGCGTCGCCGCGACGAAGAAGGCCACGACTCCGGTCAGCGCCAGACCGAGCCCCATGTAGTTGTAAACCTGCAGCATGAAGCTGCGCAGACCCTCGTCGACGCGCTCGGCAGCGACCTGGCCGCGTGCGACACGAGTATCGGGACCGAATGCCATGGGTGCTTCCTCTCCTAGCGAAGCGGTTCCGTGTGCCCGGCGCCGGGCGGCCCGTGTACGCCCTCGACGCCCCTGAAGCGGATATGGGCCCGTCCGAGTGCTCTTCAAGACGGCCCGGGCGCCATCCTAACCGATTGCGGCGAGCGCCGGAAAGGTCTCGAGCAGCCAGTAGGCTATGACTTCGAGCTGCCCGGTGACCATGAGCAATCCCATGGCCAGGAGCAGCCCGCCCGCCCCCATCTGCAGGTTCCGTCCGACCCGGCCGAGGCTGCGCAGGCGGCTCAAGAGGGTGCCGGTGAACAGCGCCGCGAGCAGGAACGGCAGGCCGAGGCCGGCCGAGTAGACCGCGAGCAGGAAGGCGCCCTTGCCGATATCCGCGGTGCTGGCGCCGAGGGTCAGGATCGCGCCGAGCACCGGGCCGATGCAGGGCGTCCAGCCGAAGGCGAAGGCGAAGCCGAGCAGGAAGGCGCTGAGCGCCCGGCCGCCCGGCATGTCGAGGTGGAAGCGGGCGTCCTGGTTCATCAGCCGGAGCGGGGTCAGGCCGAGCATGTGCAGGCCGAACAGGATCACCACCACGCCGGCCGCGATGCCGAGCTCGTAGCGGTAGCTGAGCAGCAGGTTGCCGAGCGCGCTGGCGCTCATCCCGAGCGCCACGAACACCACGCTGAAGCCGAGCACGAAGGTCAGCGCGAGCGCGAACGACTGCAGCCGGGGCGTCTCGCCGTCGCGCATCTCCTCGAGCGACGAGCCGGCCACGAACGAGACGTAGCCCGGCACCAGCGGCAGCACGCAGGGCGACAGGAACGAGATCACGCCCGCGGCGAACGCGGTCGCCACCCCGATCAGGGAGAGTTCCAGCATGGTCCCAATGTAGGCGCTTTCCGCGCCGGGCGGGAGCCTCTCGCGCGGCCGTGAAGGATGGTCAGGCGCTCCTGAGCACCGGCGCCGCCGGTCGGCCGAGCAGGCGCCAGGTGCCGGTGAAGCCGGCGGACAGGATCAGGGCGAGCGCGAGCGCCACGACCACGAGCACGGTGCCGGAGGAGAAGCTCCATCCCAGCTCCATGACCAGGACCACGACGATCGCCGCTCCAACGGTCCCGAGCAGCCCGCCGGCAATGCCCGCGACCAGGCCGAGCGCCAGGTACTCGAGCAGGAACAGCCGGAGCAGGTCGCGGCGGCGGGCGCCGAGCACCTTGAGCACGACCGATTCGTAGAGGTGACGCCGCCGCGCCGCGGCGATGGCGCCGGCCAGCACCAGCATGCCGGACAGCAGGGTCACCCCCGCGACGGCGCCGATCGCGAGGCCGATCTTGCGCAGCGCGTCGCCGAGCTGGGCGACGATCGCGCGCACCGAGATCGGGGTCACGTTCGGCAGCGCCGAGGTGACGGCGGCAACGAGCTCGCCGTCCTGCACGGCCGGACTCTCCACGGTGGCGAGCCAGGTATGCGGTGCCTGCTCGAGCACCCCGGGGCTGAAGATGAACAGGAAGTTCATCCCGCCCTCCTCCCACGCGATCTCGCGGGTCGAGGCGATCTCCGCCTCGATGGTCCGGCCGAGGACGCTGAACGAAAGGGTATCACCGAGCCCCACCCCGTAGCCCTGCGCCACCTCCTCGTCGATCGAGACCAGCGCGGGGCCGTCGTAGTCGGCCGGCCACCATTGGCCCTGGACCAGCTCGAGGTCGTCCGGCGGCTCGCCCCGGAAGGTCAGCCCGCGATCGTGCCGGACGGTCCAGCGCACCCCCTGCCGGATCGCCTCCTCGACCACCGGGCCGCCGTCGATCCGGATCACCCGGCCGCGGACCATCGGCGCCTGCTCGATGATCGAGGCGCCCTCGGTGCGGTCGACGATCGCCTCGAAGCGGGCGCGCTGATCCGGCTGGATGTCGATGAAGAAGAAGGCCGGCGCGCGCTCCGGCACGTTCTCGCGGAGCTCGGTCTGGAGGTTGTGCTGGAGCAGGCCGACCATGGTCAGGACGGCGAGGCCGGCGCCGAGCGCCGCGACCACGCCCCGCGCTCCGGCCCCCGGGCGGCGGAGGTTCGCGAGCGCGAGGCGGACCGGCCCGGTGGCGCGCTCGCCGAGGCGGCCGACCGCGAGCAGCAGGATCTGCGCGAGCCCGGCGAGCACGAGCGCCGTCGTGAACGCGACGCCGACGAACACGAGCGCGAGCTTCCGGTCCTCCACCGCGAGCACCGCGAGGCCGGCGAAGGCGCCGAGCGTGACCACCAGCCAGACGACGTCGCGGACCGCCGGGCGGCCCCGGCCGCCGTCGAGGAGGCTCCGGAACATCCCCGCCGCCGAGGTGTCGCGGGCGCGCGCCAGCGGCCACACGGCGAAGGCCAGGGCGGCGAGGTAGCCGCTCGCCGCGGCGATCAGCAAGGGCACCGGGTAGAAGCCCTGGATCACCGGGACGGTCAGCAGCCGGTCGGGGACCAGCTGCATCAGGAGCGGCGCCGCCTGGCCGAGGACCAGCCCGAGCCCGACCCCGAGCGTGGTCAGCGCCATGACCTGGAGCAGATAGATCCGGAACACGAGCCGGCTCGGCGCGCCGAGGCATTTCAGGGTGGCGATGGTCGCGGTCTTGCCGGCGAGGTAGTTCTGGACGGCGAGCGCGATCCCGACCCCGCCGATCAGCAGCGCCGTCAGGCCCGCGATGGTCAGATAGCTGGCGAGGCGCCCGGTGAAGCGGGCGACCCGCGGCTGGACGCTCTCGCTGCTCCGGACCCGCCAGCTGGCGTCGGGGTTGGCCGCCTGGATGGCCGCGACCACGGCTTCGGCATCGCTCCCCTCCGGCAGCGCCACCCGGTACTCGTAACGGGCGAGGGAGCCCGGCTGGATCGCCCGGGTCCGCTCCACCTGGTCGATCGCGACGAGCAGCCGCGGGCCGATCGAGAAGAAGCCGCTGAGCCGGTCCGGCTCGCGCTCGACCACGGCGCGGATCTCGAACTCGGCCTCGCCGATGGTGACCGGATCGCCGATCTCGAGATCGAGGCGGGTCAGCAGGCCGCGCTCGACCGCGGTGCCGCCGTCCCTGAGGGCGGCCTCGATCGGGATCGGCGGATCGAGGCGGACCTCGCCGTAGAGCGGCCAGGCATCGTCGACGGCCTTCAGCTGGCTCACCACCCGCTCGCCGCCGGAGCTCGCCATCACGTTGGTGCGGATGGTCCGGTTCAGGCGCGCCCCCTCCGGGACGATCCGCTGGAGCTCGGCGACCGGAAGCGGCGCGTGGACGCTGTCGATCTCGAGATCGCCGCCGAGGAGCGCCGCGCTGTCGCGCTCGACCCCGGCCCGGATGCCGGCGCTGATCAGCCCGACCGCGGCGATCGCCGCGACCCCGAGCGCGAGACAGGCGATGAACACGACGAACCCGCGGGCGCCGCCGCGGAGTTCCCGCCGGGCGAACGCCGCAGCGGTCCGGAGCTCGCTCACGCGACCTCGCGCGCCGGCAGCGGGCTCTCGTGGAGCAGGCCGTCGGACATCCGGAGCCGCCGCGTGCAGCGCCCGGCCAGCGCCGCCTCGTGGGTGATCAGGAGAAGCGTCATGCCGCGCTCGGCCTGAACCCGGAAGATCAGCTCCTCGATCTCCCGGCCGGTCGCGGCGTCGAGATTGCCGGTCGGCTCGTCCGCAAGCAGGAGCTTCGGCGCGTTGGCGAGCGCCCGGGCGAGCGCCACCCGCTGCTGCTCCCCGCCCGAGAGCTGGCCCGGGTAGTGGTCCTGCCGGTGCCCGAGCCCGACCTCAACAAGGCCATGCGCGGCGCGCTCGAACGCGCCCGGGCGGCCCTGCAGCTCGATCGGCACGGCGACGTTCTCGAGCGCGGTCATGGTCGGGATCAGGTGGAACGACTGGAAGAGGATGCCGATCTCGCGGCCCCGGAACACCGCGAGCGCGTCCTCGTCCAGCTCTGCGAGGTCCTGGCCGGCGACCCGCACGGTGCCGCTGGTCGGCCGCTCGATCCCGCCGATGACGGCGAGCAGGGTCGACTTGCCCGACCCGCTCGGCCCGACCACGCTCGCCGACGCCCCCGCCGGCACCTCGAGATCGATGCCCCTCAGGATCTTGACCGGCCCGGCCTGGCTGCCCAGGGTCACGTACACATCTCGGAGCTCGATCATGAGCTCGGCTGAAGACGGGCGATCGGTCATGGCGCTCCACATGGTGCGGTTCGGGGCGGCTCTCAAGATAGCACTCCTGGCTCTCGTACTTGGCGCGGGGCCTGGACCCGTTACGGCGGCATCCGGCTGCCGGATCGCGGTGCTCGGCGATTCGCTCGCCTCGGGCTACGGCCTCAGGCTCGAGGACGCCTTTCCGGCGCGCCTGGAAGCGGCCGTCCACGCGGCCGGCTATCCGTGCGAGGTGATCGATGCCGGAGTGTCCGGCGACACCTCGGCCGGCGGCCGCTCGCGCCTCGACTGGACCCTCGGCGACGAGCCGAGCCACGTGATCGTGGAGCTCGGCGGCAACGATGGGCTGCGCGGGCTGCCGCCCGAGCAGATGGAGACCAACCTGGACGCCATCCTGACCCGCCTCGCCGAAGAGGAGGTGCCGGCCCTGCTCGCCGGGATGCTCGCGCCGCCGAACCTCGGCCAGGCGTATGGCGAGGAGTTCCGAAGCGTCTTCCCGCGGCTCGCCGAGAAGCACGACGTGCCGCTCTATCCCTTCTTCCTGGAGGGCGTCGCCGCCGAGCGGGAGCTCAACCAGGCGGACCGCATCCATCCCAACGAGGCGGGCGTCGACGAGATCGTCCGGCGCATCCTGCCGACCATCACCGAATGGCTCGACGGCACGGGCGTGGAGGCCTCGCCTCGCGCCGAGGTTGCTCCGGCGCGGTCGCTGCCTGCATAGTAGGTTGGCGGGCTGCCCTGGCCGGGAATCGCGAGCAAGCGGCCCCGGCTGAACGCATGGCTTCGGTGGCGCGCTCGCCTCGTACACGATGGCGCGCCGATCGGGAGGAGCGGTGATGAAGCGCTTCCAGGACTGGCCGTACCACGCTGCCTGCCTCACCCTCGCAGCACTGCTCGTCCTGCCGCTCCGTCCCGCCGCCGCCGCGACCTGTGACGCCGGGGAGCGCGGGGCGCTCAACGTCCTGACCATCAACCTGCTGTTCTCGGAGATCGAGATGCGCGACGATCGGCTGCGCGCGATCGCCGGCTTCGCCGCCGAGAGCGAGGTCGACGTCATCCTCCTCCAGGAGGTGGTGGGCGGCGCGCTGGTCGAGACCACCAACAGCGCGCGCGACCTGAGGAACATCCTGTCGGGGGAGGAAGGGCTCGACTACGAGCTCCACACCGCCGTCGAGGCCGGCGTCCCGGGCGTCCTGCTCAGCGCGAACGCGGTGCTCAGCCGCTGCGACATATCGCGGCGGGAGGTGGCGTTCCTGCCTCCGGCGCGCGAGCTCGACGTCGACGGGGGCGGCCTGCCCTTCCCCCGCAACGTGATGCTGAGCCGGCTCGATGTGCCGGACTTCGGGCGCATCGACGTCTACAACACCCATGCCTGCTCCGACTGCACGGCGCGGGAGCGCGACCGCCAGATCAGGGCCATCCTCGAGTTCATCGAGGCGACCGGGGTGCGGCACCCCTCGCGCCCGGTGGTGTTCGGCGGCGACCTCAACCTCGACCGGCTGCGCGGCGCGGCGCACGATCGCACCTACCGCCGGATCGTCGCGCACGGGTTCATCGACGGCTATGCCGAAGCGGTGGCGGATCCGCTGGACTCGCTGTGCGAGGACACCCTGGTCCCGGACGAGCACTGCACCTTCGGCGTCACGCCGCTGCGCAGCCTCGACGTGACCGATGCGCTGGCCCTGCTCGAGGAGCTGCCGTTCCTCGCCCTGTCACCCCTCCTGTTCGAGCTGCTGCTCGAGGACCTCGAGGAGCCGGGCATGCCGGCGGCGCGACGGATCGACTACGTCTTCGCCCGCGGCTTCGGCCCGGTCCAGGACGGGCTGGTCGTGTTCAACCCGGAGGTGGTGCAGGAGGAGCCGGCCGTTTCCGACCATGCGGGCGTCTTCGTCAGCCTCGGCCTGCCGGCTTCGAGCCAGGTGGCCTCGCGCCGCTAGGAGCGCCGCGAGGCGGTCGCGCTCGCCTTGAGTCGCCCCCGCCGTTATGGGATAGAGGTCGCAATCCACGGCAGGCTGGGCCGTGTCCTGAACGAAAACGGTGGAGGTGAGCCAGTGGCCGAGGTCATTCCCGTCCCCGATGCGATCGCCCGCGCCTCGCACTGCGACGAGGCGAAGTACCACGAGATGTACCAGCGCTCGGTCCAGGACCCGGACGGCTTCTGGCGCGAGCAGGCGAAGCGCCTCGACTGGATCGAGGAGCCGACCCGGATCAAGGACGTCGACTTCGCGGCGAACGCCCGGATCCGCTGGTACGAGGACGGCGTGCTCAACGTCTGCGCCAACTGCGTAGACCGCCACCTCGCCACCCGTGGCGACCAGACCGCGATCATCTGGGAGGGCGACGAGCCCGACACCGACCGGAAGATCACCTACCGCGAGCTGCACGCCGAGGTCGCGAAGCTCGCGAACGTCCTCAAGCAGGAGTGCGGCGTCAGGAAGGGCGACCGGGTCACGATCTACATGCCGATGATCCCGGAGACCGCGTACGCGATGCTCGCCTGCGCGCGGATCGGGGCGGTCCACTCCGTGGTGTTCGGCGGCTTCTCGCCGGGCTCGCTCGCCGACCGGATCGTCGACTGCGAGAGCAAGCTGGTCCTCACCTGCGACATCGGGCGGCGCGGCGGGCGCGACATCCCGCTGAAGGCCAACACCGACGAGGCCCTCGAGCGCTGCCCGGACGACGTCAAGGTCCTGATGCTGCGGACCAGCAGCAAGGACGTGCCGGTCACGAGCGGCCGCGACATGATCTGGAACGAGCTGGTCGCCGGCGCCTCGACCGACTGTCCGCCCGAGCCGATGAACGCCGAGGACCCGCTGTTCATCCTCTACACCTCGGGCTCGACCGGCACACCCAAGGGCGTGCTGCACACCACCGGCGGCTACCTGGTCTACGTGGCGCTGACCCACTACTACGTCTTCGACTACCAGGAGGGCGAGGTCTACTGGTGCACCGCCGACGTCGGCTGGGTCACCGGGCACAGCTACATCGTCTACGGGCCGCTCGCCAACGGCGCGATCACCCTGATGTTCGAGGGGGTGCCGAACTACCCGGACAACTCGCGCTTCTGGCAGGTCTGCGACAAGCACCAGGTCAGCATCTTCTACACCGCGCCGACCGCGATCCGCGCGCTGATGCGCCACGGCGAGGAGCCGGTCAAGAAGACCTCGCGCAAGAGCATCCGGATCCTCGGCACGGTCGGCGAGCCGATCAATCCGGAGGCCTGGCTCTGGTATTACCGGGTGGTCGGCGAGGAGCGCTGCCCCATCGTCGACACCTGGTGGCAGACCGAGACCGGGGGCATCCTGATCACGCCGCTGCCGGGAGCGACCCCGCTCAAGCCGGGCTCGGCGACCCGCCCGTTCTTCGGCGTCCAGCCGGCGCTGGTCGACAACGACGGCGAGATCCTGGAGGGCGCCGCCGACGGCAACCTCGTGATCCTGGACAGCTGGCCCGGCCAGATGCGCACCGTCTACGGCGACCACGAGCGCTTCGTGCAGACCTACTTCACGACCTTCAAGGGCCTGTACTTCTCGGGCGACGGCGCGCGGCGGGACGAGGACGGCTACTACTGGATCACCGGCCGCGTCGACGACGTGATCAACGTCTCGGGCCACCGGCTCGGCACCGCCGAGGTCGAGAGCGCGCTGGTCGCCCACGTCGCGGTCTCGGAGGCGGCGGTGGTCGGCTACCCGCACGACCTCAAGGGCCAGGGGATCTACTGCTACGTGACGCTGACCGCCGGCCACGAACCGTCGGACGATCTCCTGAAGGAGCTGAAGCAGCACGTCCGGAAGATCATCGGCCCGACCGCGACGCCGGACCACATCCAGTGGGCGCCGGGCCTGCCCAAGACCCGCTCCGGCAAGATCATGCGCCGGATCCTCCGGAAGATCGCGGCCAACGAGCACGACCAGCTGGGCGACACCTCGACCCTCGCCGAACCCGCCGTGGTCGACGACCTGGTCGAGAACCGCCTGGTGCGGTAGCCGGAGCGGCACGCGGGGGAGGGAAGCGTCCGGGAGGGAAGCGTCCGGGCGCGGTCGGATCCTGGCGCGGGTCCGAGAGGGTCACGACCGGGCGACGCGCGGGCGGTCGAAGCACGCCTCGTAGACGGCCGGCCAGTAGAGCTGCCTGCCCCTCCGGTTGAGGTGGTCCTGGTTCAGGAAATGCCCGGCGCGGAGCGGCAGGCCGAGCTCCGTATAGTGCCGGAACGCGATGCCCCGCCGCCCGGCCTCGGCTCGCACCTGCTCGACGGCGGCGTCATGGCGCTCGCCGGCATAGCCTTCGTAGACCTGCGCCACCGGCGTCACCACGAGGCAGACCGTCGCCTCCAGACGCTCCAGCCGATCGAGCACCTTCTCGAGGTTTCGCCAGGCGACGCTCCGCCTGATCGCCGCCGCCGGCTCCTGCTGCTCGACCCGCGCCCTCGTGAGCGTCCGGCGCAGGTCCCGCGGGGCCGCGGCGAAGGCCCCTTCGCCGTGGGCCGAAAGGAGGTTCTCGAACGTCCGCTGCGTCCGGCTCATGCGCACCGGCTCCGACCGTCCGAGGCCGGACGGCGGGGTGAGCCACCGCATGAACGCTCCGACCAGGCCGGGCTCGAGGACCAGGAGGGGCCAGGGCAGGACCTGGAGCTGGAACATCCGCGGCGACATCCCCGCCCATCGCCGCTGGCGGTAGGGGGCGAACATCTGCGGGCCGACCTCGAGGATCACCCGGTCCGGCCGCAGCGTCCGGTAGTACTGCTCGATGATCCGGTCGACCTCGAACAGGGTGGCGCCGCCGAAGCCGGCGAAGACCATCCGCCCGCCCAGGTTCGGCCTGCGCGCGATGTGCGAATCGCCGAAGGCAGCCGAGCGGTTCGACGCCATGAGGCTGTCGCGGATGACGCGCAGCCTGGGATCGCCGGGGTCGACCAGGCCACTGCGGAGGGCGACCTCGACCAGGCCGAGGAGGAGGAGCGCGCCGATGGCGAATCCCGCCAGGAACCGGCGCGGCCCCGTCCTGGACCTGCCTTCGGCCCTCATCGCCAGGGTGAGGCTCCGCGGCAGCAGCGCGTTCGCGGCTCGACGGGCACGCGCCCTCCCGGCGGCTGGCTCGTCGCGCATGAGATCCGGAGCCGGAGCTCCCGAGCCTCCGGCCGCGGTCCGTGCTGTGCCCGATGTCCTGCCAGAGCGCCCTCCCCTGCTCCATGAGAAACGTTGCCCTCGGCCCCGCCCTTCCCTTCGGCGACCGCCGAGGTTCAACCCTCGATCATCATGACCTTTTGACCCGATCGACCTTCGGGCTTAGCCTAAAGGCGTACCCGGCCGCAGCGTCGGGGAGCGCGAACGGATCATGAGGGAGGTCGACGAGATGAGGAGCTTCAAACCCGCGCCCGGGGTGCTGCCCGCTGCGCTGATGGCCTCGGCGCTGGGGCTGGCGGTCGCAGCACCGCTCGGGGCGCAGAGCATAACGACGCACGAGCGCCTGCTCAACGCGCACGACGAGCCGGAGAACTGGCTCACCCACCACAAGGATTTCGCCGCGACCCGCTACTCGACCCTCGACGAGATCGACAAGGGCAACGTCAAGGAGCTGAAGGTGGCCTGGACGGCGGCCCTCGGCGGCATCGAGGGCGGCGGCATCTGGCCCCATGGCGGCCTCGAGGGGACGCCGATCGTCGAGGACGGCTTCATGTACGTCACCGACGGCTGGGGCAGCGTCTACAAGTTCGACACCCGGGACGGCGGCGAGCTGCTCTGGAAGATGGACCCCGGCACCGACAAGGACTGGTCGGGCGCGGTCTCCTGCTGCGGCGTCAACAACCGGGGCGTCGCGCTCTGGCAGGACCAGGTGCTCTCGCACACCCTCGACGGCCGGCTGATCGCGACCGAGAAGGAGACCGGCGAGGTGCTGTGGGAGAAGCAGCTCGCCGATCCCGCCATCGCCGAGGTCATCACGGTGGCGCCCCTGGTGGTCAAGGACATGGTGATCACCGGGGTCTCCGGCGCCGAGTACGGCATCCGCGGCTGGATCGAGGCGACCGACCTCAAGACCCAGGAGCGCCTCTGGCGCCGCCACACCATCCCGGGACCCGGCGAGCCCGGCCACGACACCTGGGCCGACGAGCACGACGCGTGGGAGACCGGCGGCGGCTCGACCTGGGTGACCGGCTCCTACGATCCCGAGCAGGACCTGATCATCTGGGGCGTCGGCAACCCCGGCCCCGACTGGGACGCCGAGTACCGCCCGGGCGACAACCTCTACACCAACAGCGCGATCGCCCTGAAGCCCGAGGACGGGTCGATCGCGTGGTACTTCCAGTACACGCCGAACGACCCCTACGACTACGACGGCGTCGCCGAGCACGTGCTGGTCGACGTCCCGGTCGGCGACGGCGAGCCGAGGAAGCTGGCACTGCACGCCGACCGCAACGGCTTCGCCTACGCCCTGGACCGGACCAGCGGCGAGTTCGTCTGGGGGACGCCCTTCGTCGACAAGCTGACCTGGACCAAGGGGCTCGACCCGAAGACCGGCCTGCCGGTCGAGTACGACCCCGAGCTCGAGGTCCAGACCTACATCCCGGGCACCGCGCCGACCCGCGAGAACCCGGTCGGCGTCGCCTGCCCCGGCAACATGGGCGGCAAGAACTGGCCACCGACCGCCTACAACCCCGATCACCAGCTGTTCTACATCCCGGTGATCGAGAGCTGCAACACGATGGAGAACGAGGAGATGATCCCGGGCGAGAGCTACAAGCCCCGGGAGTTCTTCACCGGCGGCGGGCCGCGCCAGCACGAGCCGATCTCGGGATCGCTGACCGCGATCGA
>DASUSF010000158.1:0-2337 GCA_036375275.1 Geminicoccaceae bacterium
ACGACATCACGCCGGCCGTTCTGGTGCCCGAGAGCCTGCGCCGACTGGCGGGGCTCGACCCGGCCTCGCTGCCCAGGGTCGAGGGCAATCCGCGGCTGGGGCCCCCGATCGCGGGCGTGCCGAACCTGGTCTGCATTGGCCTCAACTACGCCGACCACGCGCGCGAGACCAATTCGCCGATCCCCGACGCGCCGATCGTTTTCATGAAGCACACCGGCTCGATCATCGGGCCGAACGACCAGGTCAGGGTCCCGCGCGGCGCGAGCAAGACCGACTGGGAGGTCGAGCTCGGCGTGGTGATCGGCCGGCGCGCCTCCTATGTCGAGGAGGCTGACGCCATGGAGCACGTGGCCGGCTACTGCATCGTCAACGACGTCTCCGAGCGCGACTTCCAGTTCCACGGCGGCGGCAACCAGTGGATCAAGGGCAAGAGCCCCGACACCTTCGCCCCGGTGGGCCCCTGGCTGGTCACCAAGGACGAGATCCCCGACCCGCAGAACCTCGCGCTGTGGCTCGAGGTCGACGGCCACCGCTACCAGGACGGCTCGACCCGGACCATGATCTTCAACGTCGCCCACCTGGTGAGCCACTGCTCGCGCTACATGACGCTGTTGCCGGGCGACATCATCTCGACCGGGACCCCGCCCGGGGTCGGCGCCGGCGCCAAGCCGAACCCGGTGTTCCTCAAGCCCGGCAACGTCATGCGCCTCGGCATCGAGGGCCTGGGCGAGCAACGCCAGGAGGTCGGCCAAGCCTGAGGCCGGGCTGCGACGCGCACCGCCCCGTGGCGCCGCCGGAGCTCGCGACCGCGCGGCTGCGTCTCCGGCCGCGCACCCTCGACGACCTCGAGGCCAACCTCGCGATGGACCTCGACCCCGAGGTCCATCGCTACATCTTCATCCACGGGGTCCCGGATCCTGCGGCCCAGCGCGAGGCGCTCATCCGGCGCATCGAGTCCGACTGGCCGCCGCGGGGCGGGATCTGGGTCGTGGAGTGGCGCGATCGGCCAGGGTTCCTCGGCTGGTGCGGCGTGATCCCGCTCGAGGACTCCGGCCTGCTCGAGCTCGGCTACCGATATATCCGCGCCGCCTGGGGCCGTGGCGTCGCGACCGAAGCGGCGCAGGCGGTACTCGATCACGGGTTCCGAGTGCTTCGCATTGATCCGATCGTCGCCGTCGCCCATCCCGAGAACCAGGCCTCGCGGCGCGTGCTGGAGAAGCTGGGCTTCCACTACGACGGCCCGCGGTTCCACTACGGCGCCGACCTGCCTTTTTATACCCTGAAGCGTCCCGACTACCTCAGCTCGGGTCCAGCCGAACGTCGGCCATCGCCTCGGCCGGGATGATCGCGCCGCGGTGAGCGACGACCCGGGCGGCGAGCGCGCAGCCGAGGCGGGCGGCGGCTTCGGGCGCGGCGCCGAGCAGACGGGCGGCGAGATAGCCCGCGTTGAAGCTGTCGCCGGCGGCGGTGCTGTCGACGACCTTGCTGACCTGCTCCGCCGGCACCTTGCCGGTGAACGCGGCCGAGGACAGAAAGCAGCCCGCCGGCCCGAGCTTGATCGCGACCTCGGCGACGCCCTGCCGATGCAGGCGGTCGGCGAGCGCCGGCGCGTCCGGAACGCCGAATAGCGCCTGCTCGTCGTCGAGCGTCGGCAGGGCGATGTCGGTCCGTGTCAGCAGGTCGTCAACCGCGCGTTGCGCCGCGGCGCGGTCGGGCCAGCCGACCGGACGGTAGTTGCTGTCGAAGGCGACCCGCCCGCCGGCCGCGCGGACCGCATCGGCGATCGCCATCAGCGCCTGGCGTTGCGGCGGATCGAGGATCGACAGCGTGATGCCGGAGAGGTAGAGCAGGTCGTAGCCGGTCAGGGCCTTGCGCAGCCGCCCGGCCCGGCCATCCTTGAGCATGTCGCGCGCGGCCGAGTTCGAGCGCCAGTAGGTGAAGCTGCGCTCGCCGCGCTCGTCGACGCGGATCGTATAGAGTCCCGGCAGGCGGCCCGGCAGGCGCGCCAGCAACTCGGTGCCGACCCCTTCCGCCTGCCACATGGCGAGCATGCCGTCGCTGTAGGGGTCGTCGCCGAGTGCGGTGACGTAGTCGACCCGGCTGCCCCGATCCCTGGTCAGCCGGGCGAGATAGACGGCGAAGTTGAGCGTGTCGCCGCCGTAGGCGAGATCGAGCTCGACCGGGCTGCGATGGCGCAGCTCGACCATGCATTCGCCGGCGCTGGCGACCCGGAACCGCACCGCGGGGCCCCCGCGTTCAGGCGGCGGCCTGGCTGAGGGACTCGTAGAGCGCCCGCTCCACCTCCTCCGCGAGCGCGAGCGACGCGGTCAGGCCCGG
>DASUSF010000159.1:0-15076 GCA_036375275.1 Geminicoccaceae bacterium
CGGGATGTACAAGGGCGATTTCCAGCGCAAGAGCACGCTCGCCGAGTTCGGCTTCCGCCTGCCCTCGTGCAAGGACAACCGGCCGCTGAAGTTCGAGGAGTGGGACCAGATGCGGCCGCAGACGCTCTACGTCTCGGCCACGCCCGCGGCCTGGGAGCTGGAGCGCGCCGGCGGCGTGTTCGTCGAGCAGGTGATCCGCCCGACCGGGCTGATCGACCCGGAATGCATCGTCCGGCCGGTCGAGCACCAAGTCGACGATCTCCTGGCCGAGTGCCGCGCCTGCCGCGACAAGGGCCTGCGCGTGCTGGTGACGACGCTCACCAAGCGCATGGCCGAGGACCTGTCGGCGTACCTGCACGAGCAGGGGGTCAGGGTGCGCTACCTGCACTCCGACATCGACACGCTGGAACGCATCGAGATCGTGCGCGACCTGCGGCTCGGCAAGTTCGACGTGCTGGTCGGGATCAACCTCTTGCGCGAGGGGCTGGACATCCCGGAATGCGGGCTGGTCGCGATCCTCGACGCCGACAAGGAGGGTTATCTGCGGAGCGAGACCTCGCTGGTCCAGACCATCGGCCGCGCGGCGCGGAACGTCGACGGCCGGGTGGTGCTGTACGCCGACACCATGACCCGGAGCCTGGAGCGGGCGCTCGAGGAGACCGAGCGGCGGCGCCTCAAGCAGATCGCCTTCAACCAGGCCAACGGGATCACGCCCGAAAGTATCAAGAAGCAGATCGGGGACATCATGCGCCACGTCGCCGAGCGCGACCACGTGACCGTCGACATCGGTGAGGACGCGCCGCCGGAGCTCACCGGCATGAGCCTCCAGGCCTACATCGGCGAGCTCGAGGTCAAGATGAAGAACGCCGCAGCCGACCTCGAGTTCGAGGAGGCGGCGCGCCTGCGCGACGAGATCCGCCGCCTGGAAGCGGGCGAGCTCGGCGTCCGGCTCGATCCGATGGGCCGCGACGCCGCCAGAGGCGAAGCGCGGCGCGCCTACACCAAGCAGGCGAAGAACCCGCGCGCCGCCAAGGCGCGCGCCGCCAAGGCCGGGAAGGGGCGTCGCCGCGCCTGAGACGGAGCGCCAGGCGTGGCGGCGTCCTCAGCGGCCCATCGCGGCGGAACCGGCGGGGCCGGCAGCGGTTCACCGAGATCGCCGCCGCCGCAACCAAGGAGCCCATCGGCATGTCCGGACCTCGGCCGCACGTCGTGATCGTCGGTGCCGGGTTCGCCGGGCTCGAGGTCGCCCGCGCGCTCGGCGGCGCGCCGGCGCAGGTGACGGTGATCGACCGCCGGAACTTCCACCTGTTCGTGCCGCTGCTCTACCAGGTCGCGACCGCGGCGCTCTCGCCGGCCGAGGTGATCGCGCCGATCCGCCAGATCCTCAGGCGCTACGACAACATCGAGGTCATGCTCGGCGCGGTGAGCGGCGTGGACACCGCGGGGCGCGCGGTGCTGATGGGCGAGCAGCGCGTGCCCTACGACGTGCTCGTGATCGCGACCGGCTCGGGCCAGAGCTACTTCGGCCACCACGGCTGGGCGGACCACGCGCCCGGGCTCAAGACCATCGAGGACGCGCGCGAGATCCGCGGCAAGCTGCTGATGGCGTTCGAGCGCGCCGAGATGACCGCGGACGAGGCCGAGCGCCGCCGCCTGATGACCTTCGTCGTGGTCGGCGGCGGGCCGACCGGGGTCGAGATGGCGGGCGCGATCGCGGGCCTCGCGCGGGAGACCCTGAAGCGCGAGTTCCGGCACATCCGGGCCGACCAGGCGCGGATCGTCCTGCTCGAGGCGGCGGACCGCATCCTGCTCCCGTTTCCCGAGGAGCTGGCGCGCTTCGCGCAGCGGAAGCTGGAGGGCCTCGGGGTCGAGGTGCGGACCGGCTGCATGGTCGAGGACGTCGACGAGCGGGGCGTGCTGGCGGGAGGCGAGCGCTTCGCGTCCGCGGCCGTGGTCTGGGGCGCGGGCATCGCCGCCTCGCCGGCCGCGAGCTGGCTCGGTGTCGAGCCCGCCAAAGGAGGCACGGTGCCGGTCGACGAGGCCCTCCGCGTCCGCGGCCTGGACGACGTCTACGTCCTCGGCGACACCGCGCTCTGCCTGGACGAGAAGGGCGACCCGCTGCCGCAGCTGGCCCAGGTCGCGAAGCAGCAGGGGCAGTACCTCGGCCGGGCGCTCCGCCGGGCGATCGAAGGTCGGCCGTGGCCGGGCCCGTTCCGCTTCACCAACTACGGCAACATGGCGACCGTCGGCCGGAACGTCGCGGTCGCCGACTTCGGCTGGTGGCGGACCGGCGGCTTCCTCGCCTGGCTGCTCTGGGGCGTGATCCACGTGTTCCTGCTGGTCGGCTTCCGCAACCGGGTGGCCGTCACGCTCCAGTGGCTCTGGGTCTACATCACCTACCAGCGCGCCGCCCGGCTGATCACCGGCGAGCGGAAGGCGTCGATCGTCGAGGAGCCGGGTCCGGGCTGAGCCCACCAGGAGCTCAGATCAAGAACACGAAGGCGCCCGCGTAGAGGGCGAGGATGGTCACGCTCTCGAAGCCGATGCCCCAGAGGCCGTAGGTCTGGCGGGTCAGCAGCCCGAGCAGCAGCGTCCCGGTCATGGCGATGGTGAGGGCGACGGTGAGCACGTGGTCGGCGCTCATCGCGGCGTAGATCGACCCGTCGCGGTAGGCGAGGTCGGCGACCGCGAGGAACAGCACGTCGAACGCGTTGCCGCCGATGATCCCGCCGACCGCGAGGGTCAGCGCCCCCTGCCGGACCGCGGCGATCGAGGTCACGAGCTCCGGCAGCGAGGTGGTGATCGCGGTCATGAAGGTCCCGACCGCGGTTTCGGTGAGCCCCGTCTTGGCCGCGATCTCGACCGCGGCTTCGGCGAGCACGACCCCGGCGGAGCCGGCGAACAGCGCGCTGAGCGCGAGCTCGAGCCAGGTCCGCTTCACGTGCCCATGCTGCTGCTCCGCCGCGTCGGGGACGTCCTCCCGCGTCTCCGGCGTTTCGCTCGGCTCCCACAACGGCTCCTGCTGGACCGCCGAGCTGACCCGGACGCCGAACACGTAGACGGCGATCAGGGCGATCGAGAACGGGCTCACCCCGACCACGTCGTACGGGCCCGCCGCCATCGCGATCAGCGGGATCGCCAAGAGGACGACCAGGAGGCTGCCCTGGGTCAGGTTGGTGAGGGAGGCGGCGGCGTGCTCCAGGTTGGCGCGCCGGTAGGCGATGTCCGCGATGGCGAGGAAGGCGGTCTGGGCGGCGATCCCGCCGATCGCGTTGCTGATCGCGAGATCGGCGTGGCCGAATCCGGCCGAGACGCCGGACAGGACGATCCCCGGGAGCGAGGTCGAGGCGCCGAGGAAGACCGCGCCCGAGAGCGCCTCGCCGAGGCCGGTCTGGTCCGCGATCCGGTCGGCGGTCTTGGCCAGGCGGCTGCCGGCGAGCACGATCACGAGCCCGCTGCCGACGAAGATGGCGGCGAGAGCGGCGAGGGACAGCGGGGAAAGATCGATCAGCACGCGGCGGGTCTTCCGGGCTCGGGGTGCGCTGGGGCAGCTGGAGGTACGGGCGGGGCGATACCGCGCGGCACGCCTCGCCGCGCCGCCTTGCGCCCCCGGCCGCGCCGATGCAGCATCGCGCCGGCTCCGTCACGTGTCGATCCCGGGGAACGCTGCTGCGGCTCGCGCGGATCGCCCGCGGCGATGGCGGACGGCGAGGGAGGGGAGGATGCGCGCGGACCTGACCCGGAGGCTCGGCCGGACCGATCTCGAGCTGACCCAGCTCGGCTTCGGCGGCGCGCCGCACGGCAACATGTACGCGCCGTTTCCGGACGAGGTGGCGCTGGCCGCGATCCGCGCCTGTCTGGACGCCGGGATCCGCTTCTTCGACACCGCCCCGCTCTACGGCTTCGGCCTCTCCGAGCACCGGGTCGGCGAGGCGCTGCGTGGGCTCGGGCGGGACGGCTACGTGCTCTCGACCAAGGTCGGCCGGCGTCTCGAGCCGGTCGCGCCGGAGGCGGTCGACCGGGCGCAGTTCAAGACTCCGATGCCGTTCCGGATCGCCTACGACTATGGCTACGACGGCGTGATGCGGAGCTTCGAGGACAGCCTGCAGCGGATCGGGACGCACCGGATCGACGTGCTCCTGGTGCACGACCTCGACGTTTGGACCCACGGCTCCGAGACGGCGCGGCAGGAGCGGGTCCAGGAGTTCATGGCCGGCGGCTACCGCGCGATGCGCGCGCTTCGCGACCAGGGCGTGGTCGGCGCGGTCGGCGCCGGCGTCAACGAGGCGGCGGCGTGTCGGGATCTCGCCGAGCGGGGCGAGTTCGACGCCTTCCTGCTCGCCGGGCGCTACAGCCTGCTCGAGCAGGACCCGCTCGAGTCCTTCCTGCCGTTCTGCGTCGAGCGGGGCATCGGCCTGATCATCGGCGGCGCCTTCAACAGCGGCATCCTCGCGACCGGTGCCCGCGACGGCGCGACCTACAACTACCGCCCGGCGCCGCCGGAGATCCTCGAGCGCACACGGCGCCTCGAGGCGGTGTGCGCGCGGCACGACGTGCCGCTCGCGAGCGCCGCCCTGCAGTTTCCGCTCCATCACCCGGCGGTCGCCTCGGTGATCGTCGGCATGCGCTCGCCCGAGGAGGTGAAGCGCAACCTCGAGACGCTCGGCCGGCCGCTCCCGGCCGACCTCTGGGCCGAGCTCAAGCGCGAGGGGCTGCTGCGCCCGGATGCGCCGACCCCCTGATCCGGGCGGACTACTCGTAGACCAGCCAGAGTGGCCCC
Source organism: Geminicoccaceae bacterium (assembly GCA_036375275.1). Taxonomy (GTDB): domain Bacteria; phylum Pseudomonadota; class Alphaproteobacteria; order Geminicoccales; family Geminicoccaceae; genus DASUSF01. The sequence continues at coordinate 4,781 of DASUSF010000159.1, forward strand.
GGGAACAGGAAGGACAGGCCGGCGCGCAGGCGGTCCCGCCAGTTCTCCCAGTGATGGCCGTCCCTGGCCTCCTCGTAGCGCACCTCGATCCCGAGCCCCTGGAGCAGCGGGACCATCGAGCGGTTCTCGTAGATCAGGGACTCGTACACCCCGCAGCTGACGTAGACCCGCTCGGCCGGCCGCCCCGGCGCGGCCCGGAACGCGTTGATCAGGTCCGCGACCGGGTCGAACACCGGATCGCGCCGGTGCCTGCCGATGTCGGAGAAGGCGAACGAGCCGGACTGCAGCAGGAGATTGTCGAACACGCCCGGATAGCGCCACGCGGTGGCGAGCGAGGCGACGCCGCCGAGGCTCGCGCCCATCAGGCCGCGCGCCAGAGGGGCCTCGAGCAGCGGGAACTCGACCTGCATCCGCGGCAGGAGCTCCTCGGCCAGGAACGCGCTGTGGGTCCGGCTGCCGCGGTACTCGGCCATGCGGTCGTCGGGGTCGGAGAGCACCGCGATCAGGGGCGCCACCTCGTTGCGGTGGATCAGGTTGTCGAGGACGGTCTTCAGGTCGGCGTAGCGGAGGAAGTCGCTGCCGTCGTGGACGATCAGGAGCGGGTAGCGGCGTGAGCGCCGGAAGCGCGCCGGGAGGTAGATCCGGAGCCGGCGCGGGTCGCCGAACACGGTGCTGTCGACGGTCAGCGCGTCCAGGCTGCCGGCGCGGGCGTCGGGATCGGGCAGCGACCACTCCGGCCGCTCGTAGCCGTGGGCCGAGCAGACCGAGTTGGCGCCGAACGGGTCGTGCGCCAGCGCCGGGTTGAGCGGGTCGGTGATCCACGCGCTCCCGCCGTCGCGCACCACCTCGAGCTTGTATTCGATCCGGGAGCCCGCCGGGAGCTCGAGGTGGGTGTGCCAGAGCTCGCTGCCGTCCAGCCGTTCGAGCGGCTGGACCGAGGGCAGACCGAACACCCAGTGCCGGAGGTTCACCGCGTCGGCCTCGCCGAGGTAGACGAAGGTCGCGCCGTCGGGATCGACGATCGGAACGTCGTGATGGTCGAGGAAGCGCCGGATCTCGGCCTCGCCCACCGGCCCGGGCGCGGTCAGCTCCCGGATCGCCCGGCTGGTCATGCGGCGGCGAGCGGCCGCATCCGCCCCCTCCGGTCGAGCTCCAGGACGTCCTCGCCGCGGAGGGCCTCCCCCGGACGGCGGATCAGCAGGGCGCCGTCGTCGAGGGTCAGCGGCCGGGCAGGGGCGAAGCGGGTGGCGAGGAGGCCGACCCGCGCCTCGTCCCCGAGACGCAGCCGGTGCCGGGCGTCGGGCAGGGCGATCACGCCCGGGACCAGGCCGAGGCCGGGCCCCAGAATCTCCGGCTCGCCCGGCCCCTGGGGCGGGTGGTCGTGGAACAGCACCACCCGGTCGGTGAGCGCCATCGCGCCGGCCGACCACGCCACGACCGGGCGCAGCCCGAGCCAGTCGCCGGCGCCAAACAGGCGGAGCCGTCCCAGCAGCACCGCCACGTGGCCGCCGGCGATCAGGATCGCGGCGCTCCCCTCCACGAGAGCCCGGATCTCGTCGAGGTGGCGCCGCAGCGCCGGCCGGCGCGCCGCGCCCAGCTGCGTCTCCACCCGCTCGCCGAGGCGCCGGGTCGCCCGCAGATGCTCGCGGTCGAGCGCCCGGACCGCCCGCAGGGCGGAGCGCGAGCCGGCCGTCCGGATCTGGCCCCCGGCCCGGCTCCGCCTGATCTCCTCGTGCGCCAGGAGAGCGTGACGCAGCCGGATCCGGTGGATCGCCTGAAGCTCCCGGAGCGCCGTCTGCCGGTCGCGGAGCGCCTGCGCGAGCTCCGGGTCCTCGGCCCGGACCCGTTCCGCCCGGTCGTGCAGCATCAGGTCCTGGACCCGGCGCCCGACATGGGCTTCGAGCTCGGCCCGCTCGCCCTCGCGCTCCTGCCAGCCGGCCGAAATCAGAAGCACCTCGCCATCGAGCCCGAGCCGGTCGAGCGCGCGGGCCACGGTCGGTCGCCGGCGCTGCGGGCCGAGCAGAACGCAGGCGTTCATCCGCCTGGAGCCGTTTTCGACGAGGTGGAACCACCTGGGACAGCGATTCCATCGCGCTCAGCGAAAGCAAACGGCTCTGGTCCAGCGACATAGAGCAGCCTTATCCGGACGACGGTCGCCGGACGGCGATCGCGTCCGATCGGATGCTGCTGCTCTAGGCGGCCGCGCGTCAGGCGCATCGCCCTCACCCGCCGTTCGGGACGCTGGTCGCGGCGAACATCGCCCGGAACCGTCCGCCGCGCCAAGCCTCTTCGGCGTGCCGGCGCCGGCCGCTTCCTTGGCCTGGCCGGTTGCCGGCCGGCCTCGGCATTTGCGGGCTTGCTTTCCGGCGCCGGCTCCGCTCATTCTGGCCTACGTCTTAAGGATGGTGACGCGGCGCGGCGACCCGAGCGGCTGGCCGTGACGAAGAAGCCGGACCCGCTGGCACGCTCGAGATCCGGTCGGCGAACAACGGTCGCCATGTGAGGTGCGCGTGTCCATGACGGTTCGGGAGGCTCCTTTGCAACGTGAAGTGGTCCGACGCGGCGGACGCGGGGCGATCGGCGGGCGGCCGGTCGGCGATCGGGCCGTCGTTCAGGGCGCCCGCCGCGAGCCGGCGTCCCGACCGCCATTGGCCGGTCCGCGGGGCGGCGGCTGAGATGCAGGTCCGGCGCATCACCCAGGCGGCGCGGCGCGCCGACTGGCCGCACCACGAAGCCGCCGGCAGCGTCACGCTGTCGTACGACGACCGCCACCGGCGGCGCATGCGGCTGACCACCGACCAGGGCGAGCCGGCGTTCCTCGACCTCGGCAAGCCGTTTCCGCTGAACGCGGGCGACGGCCTGATGTTCGAGGACGGCGAGTGGCTCGAGATCCGGCCGGCGGAGGAGGACGTGCTCGAAGCCTGGGGCGGCGATCCGCTGCACCTCGCGTGCCTGGCCTGGCACCTCGGCAACCGCCACGTCGCGACCATGATCCTCGGCAACGGCCGGCTCAGGATCCGGTTCGACCAGGTCATCCAGACCATGCTCGAGCGGCTCGGCGCGGAGTGCGAGCGGGCCAGCGCCGTGTTCCAGCCGGACACCAGCGCCTACGCTCACCAGGCGCGCGCGCCGCAGCGCTGACGCATCCGCGCCGGCACCGGCCCTATCGAAGACGCCCCGGGCCCTCGAAGCCCGCCAGCCATCCCGACGCCAGCGCCCCGGGACCGCCGGCCCGCCCGTGGCCTGCCCCGCCGCCCTCAATCGCAGCGATGTTGACATGCCGGGGTCGATTCCGTCATGCTTGGGCTTGGTCTTTTTAATTATTTAAGGCGACGTCGACGATTTGAGTTTATCTAAAGCAATTCATCTCTTCATGTCTTCATCTGAACACCTGTTCATCTGTCGACAGCGAGAAAGGCGCGTCATGATCCTGCGGTCCGTCCTCCTTCTCCTGATCGGGCTGACCGTGTCGCCAGCGGCGGCGCACCTCCAGCGCGAGGCCCCCTGGCATCCGGTCGCCGGCGCCTACCGCTCCGCGGTCTTCCTGCTCAACCTCCGTCCGCCGGACTGGTCGCTGATCGAACGCATGCTCGTCGGCCCGGGCGGAGCGTCCGGCGCTTCGAGCCCGCTCGACCGGTTGCACGGGACGGCGCCCGATCAGGCCGAGGCGGTGCGGCAGGCGCTGGACAGCCAGGATGCGGACGCCCTGTTCGAGGCGCTGACCCGCGCCACCGCCTGGACCATCCGGCACCACCTCGCCGCGGCCGCCGGCGCGCTCGACCAGCCGGGGCGGGCCGCCCTCGATGTCGCCGCGGCGCGCGACGTCTACCGGGCGTTCGCGGACGGCATCCGCCAGACCGACCCGGCGCGCGCGCAGGCCCTCGGGCTGGCCTGGCTCGATCTGTCCTCGAGCATCGGTCATGCGGGGATCAGCGGGATCGGCGAGAAGCCGGCGGACCGGGCGGCGTTCGATGCCGCGCGCGCCACCATCGAGACCTACGTCATGGCCAACTTCGCACCGGAGGCGTTCGCCCCGCGCCGGGCCTACGGCCCGGTGCCGGAAACGGTGCTCCGCGCCGACCCTTCCGCCCGGGTCGCGCCGTGGCTGCCGCCGGGCAGCGACATCAACGACCAGGACCCGCTGCCGCGGCTGGTGCTGAACTTCGAGCAGCGGGGGATCGACGAGCGCGACCTGTTCCTGGTCGCCTTCGGCGACATGCTGTTCGATTCGACCGAGATCATGGGCGAGCCGGCGCGTTCGCTCGGCCTCGCCTGCTCGACCTGCCACAACCGGAGCGACATCAACCGGCGCCTGTTCATCCCGGGCATCACGCCGAAGCCCGGCGTGATCGACGTCGACGGATCCTTCTTCAATGCGCGGTTCAACGACCACCGGGACGACGCGGTCGACATCCCGTCGCTGCGCGGCATCCGCTTCACCGCCCCCTACGGCCGGGACGGCCGCTTCGCGTCGCTCCCCGACTTCACCCGGAACGTGATCGTCAACGAGTTCGCGGGCGACGAGCCCTCGCCGCTGATGCTCGACGCGCTGGTCGCCTACATGCTGGAGTTCGACTTCCTCCCCGCGCCGTTCCTCGATGCGGACGGCCGGCTGAACGAGACGGCGAGCGACGCGGCGCGGCGCGGGGAGGCGCTCTTCAACCGGCCGTTCGCGGGCATGCAGGGCCGCTCGTGCGCGAGCTGCCACATCCCGGATTCCCACTTCACCGACGAGCGGCCGCACGCCATCGGCTCGGGCGAGCCGGGCTACGCGAACGCCCTCGACGCGGCCTACGACACGCCGACGCTCCTCGGCATCGTCCACACCGCCCCCTACTTCCACGACGGCTCCATCGAGACGCTGGAGGAGGTCGTCGCCTGGTTCGACCGCCGCTTCGAGCTCGGCCTCGAGGAGCGCGACCGGGAGGACCTCGTCGCCTACCTCGAGGCGGTCGGCACCGGCGAGGATCCGTACGAGGCGTTCGACGAGGAGAACACGCCGTTCCGCCTGATGGCGGACGAGCTCTCGACCTTCCTCAGCACCCTCGACACCCTGGTCCCGGACCGCGAACGGGAACCGGCCCTGCTCCTGCTGAGGACGGTCCGGAACGACCTCGCGGCGGATGCCAGCGCCATGACCAACCGCGCGGCGATCTCGCGGGCGCGGGAGCTGGTCGACCGGCTCGGCGAGCTGGAGCGCGCGATCAAGGCCGACGACTGGGCGGCGGCGGAGCTCCTGTGGGAGGACTACCAGACCCTCGAGACCACCTACGCCCCGGAGCTGTTCTGATGACCACCCTGATCCGCGCCGCCCTGGCGGCGCTCGCGCTGCTCGGGCTGCCGTCGCTCGCGGGCGCGGCCGACCAGCCGCTCCGCCTCGCGTTCATCCCGCAGGAGAACCCCGAGAAGCTGCTCGGCGACATCGAGGTGGTGACGGAATGGCTGGCGGACCGGCTCGGGGTTCCGGTCGAGGGGTTCGTGACCCTGGACCACGCCGCGGCGGTCGAGGCGCTCCGCGCCGGCAAGGCCGACATCTCGTTCGCGGGAGCCCTGCCGTACGTCCTCGCCCATGACCAGATCGGCGCCGAGGTGCTGCTCGGGGAGGTCTACCGCGGCCGTTCGACCTACGAAGCCCGGATCTTCGTCCGCCGGGACAGCGACATCGACGAGGTCGCCGACCTCGAGGGGCGGACCATCGCGTTCGCCGACCCGATCTCGGAATCGGGCTACCTCTATCCCCTCGAGATCTTTGCCGACGCCGGCCATCTCGAGCCGGGCGCCGATCCGCAGACGTTCTTCGGCCGGGTCTATTTCGCCGGCGGCTACCAGCAGGCGATCCAGGCGGTCGCCAACGGCCTGGTCGACGCCGCGGGCGTGAGCGAGTTCGCGGACCTCCTGCTGACCCCGGAGCAGCAGGCCGAGGTGCACCCGATCGCCGCCAGCGAGCCGATTCCCTCGCACGCGGTGATCGCGCGCGCGGACCTCGACCCGGCGCTGAAGGACCGCTTCGTCGACGCCATGCTGTCGATGAACGAGCCCGAGAACCGCTGGCTGCTCCAGCACGTCTACGGCCCCGACGGCTACGTCCGGGTCGGTCACGACGCCTACGCGCCGGTCGCCGAGCTTGCCCGCCGCTACGGCCTCATCGGCTGACCGCGCGCCGGGCTCGCCGGCGGCCAGCGGGGCACCATCGCCGGCGATCGACGCGGCGGCGGTCGAGGTGGTCCACGCCGGTGCCGGGCGCCCGGCTCTGGTCATCGACCGGCTGGTGATCGGGCACGGCGAGCGGGTCGCGCTGCTCGGCCCGAGCGGCGGCGGCAAGACGACCCTGCTCCGTCTGATCGCCGGGCTGATCGAGCCCGCCCGCGGCCGCCTCACCCTCGGCGGATGGGCCCCCGGAGCCGGCCGCCGCCGGCCGACCGGCATGATCTTCCAGGACTTCGCGCTGGTCGAGCGGGCGAGCGTGCTCGAGAACGTGCTCTACGGCCGCCTCGGCGCGGTTCCCGTGCTCGCCTCGCTGTTCGGCTGGTTCCCGGCGGAGGACCGGGCGATCGCCTGGGCGACGGTCTGCGAGGTCGGGCTCGGGGAACTGGTCCACCAGCGGGTCGACCGCCTGTCCGGCGGCCAGCGCCAGCGGGTCGCGATCGCCCGCGCGCTCGCCCAGCAGCCGGCGATCCTGCTCGCCGACGAGCCGGTCAGCAACCTCGACCCCTCCCTCACCGACGGCATCCTGGATCTCCTGAACGCGGCGCACGCGCGCCACGGCGTGACCCTCGTCACCAGCCTGCACCAGCCCCGCCTCGCCGGGCGCGCGGCGGAGCGGGTGCTGGGCATCCGGGATGGCCGGGTGGCGTTCGACGGACCGCCGTCGGAGCTGTCGCTCGAGGTTCTCGAAGAGGTGTACGGTCGCGCCTTCGCGGCTCGGATCGACGATGATCGCGACGCCGCGTCCTGACCTGCCGCCCCCGCCGCCGCGGCTGCTGCTCGGCCCGCTGCTCTGGGCGGCAATCGGCCTGCTCCTGGTCTGGTCCTGGCACGGCACGGCGTTCGAGGTCGGGGCGCTCTGGGCGAGCGGGCCGCGCCTGGTGGACTTCTTCGCTCGCATGATCCCGCCGGATCTCTCGGTCGCCTCGACGGTCGCGGTCGCGACCATCGAGACCGTCCAGATCGCGCTGCTCGGCACCGGGCTCGCCGCGATCGCGTCGTTCGCGCTCGGCCTGCTGGGAGCGGCCAACCTCACCCCGCCCCGGGTCCACCAGCCGGTCAAGTGGCTGCTCGGCGTGCTGCGCGGGATCCCGCTCATCCTGCTCGCGCTGATCTTCGTCTCGGTAGTCGGCCTCGGGCCGGTCGCGGGCGTGATGACGATCGCGGTCCACGCCACCGGGATGCTCGGCAAGTTCTACGCCGAGGCGTTCGAGAACGCGGCGCCCGGGCCGCTCGAGGCGCTGCGCAGCACCGGCGCCAGCCCGCTCCAGGTGATCCGCTTCGGCGCCTTCCGACAGGTGGCGCCGGACCTCGTCCGGGACACGCTGTTCCGGTTCGAGCTCAACCTCCGGGAGTCCCTGGTGCTCGGCCTGGTCGGCGCGGGCGGCATCGGCTTCTACATCCAGCTCTACATCCGCGCCTTCCAGTACGACAAGGTGGCGACGCTCACCGTGGTCGTGCTGGCGATGGTGATCGGGATCGAGCAGCTGAGCGTGTGGCTGCGCCGCCAGCTCCGCTGAAGGGGTCGGCCGGGTGTCCGGCGGACGGCGCGGCGCCGTCCCGCGTCAGCGGGATCCGGGCTCGCCCCGGCTCGCGACGATCGGCTGGACGAACTGTGGCCCCTGGTCCCACGGGAACAGGATCCACGTGTCCTGGCTCACCTCGGTGACGTAGGTGTCGACCACCGAGCGGCCAGCGGGCTTGGCGTAGACGGTGGCGAAGTGCGCGTCCGGCAGCATCTCCCGGACGACGCGCCCGGTCTGGCCGGTGTCCACCAGGTCGTCGATGATCAGCCAGCCCCGGCCGCTGCCCCGGACGCCCTTCAGGATCTCCGGCTCGCCCTGCCGCTCGTCGTCGTAGCTGGCGATGCAGATGGTGTCGATCAGCCGGATCGAGAGCTCGCGGGCGACGATCTGCGCCGGCACCAGCCCGCCCCGGGCGATGGCGACGATGCCCTCGAACGGCGCCAGCTCGGCCAGCCGCCAGGACAGCGCGCGCGAATCGCGATGCATCTCCTCCCAGGACACCGGGAAGTAGCGCCTCGCCTTCTCCTCGCCCATCGGGTCCTCGCCGCCGCCACCGGGCTCGGGACTACGCCCGCCCGTCCCCGCATTGTCAAGGCACGGGGTCAAGGCACGGGCGTCAATGCGCCGGGTCAGGCGCCGGCTCGAGGCGCCGGCGTGGCTGTACAGGCACCGGCAAAGCCCCTACCTTCCGCTCCCTGTCTGCTGCGAGATGCCCATGGCCAGGCGCGGCCCCTCGAACGGCGAGCGGTTGAGCGAGGATCAGGTCCACGAGCTCGCCGAGATGTTCCGGCTGATGAGCGACCCGAGCCGGCTCCGGATCGTGCTCAGCTGCCTGAACGAGAAGGTCTCGGTCGGCGAGATGGCGACCCGGCTCAACCTGTCGCCGTCGCTGGTCAGCCACCATCTCCGCCTGCTGCGGGCGGCCCGCCTGCTCCAGGCGGACCGGCAGGGCCGCCAGGTCTTCTACCAGGTGACCGACGAGCACGTGCTGCGCACCCTCGGCGACATGGTCGACCACGTCGCCGAGGAGCACGATCTCGAGGCGCCGTGAGGCGAAGCGGAGGGCGCATGGCCAAGGACGAGGACGACCTGCCGGTCACCCGGACGAGCAAGCCGCCGGATCTCGGCCACTGGTCGATCGAGGAGCTCGAGGCCTACATCCGGCGCCTCGAGGGCGAGATCGAGCGGGCGCGCGCGCAGATCGCGGCCAAGCAGTCGTTCCGGGGCGCCGCGGAAGCTCTGTTCAAGAAGCGCTGAGGGATGCGGTTCTGCCCGGCCTGCGGCGGACCGGTCGAGCTCCGGACACCGCCGGGCGACACCGCCGAGCGCCACGTCTGCGGCCGCTGCGCGACGATCCACTACCTGAACCCGAAGGTCGTCGTCGGCGCGGTGTGCAGCCACGCCGACCGGGTCCTCCTCTGCCGCCGGGCGATTCCGCCGCGGCGCGGCTTCTGGACCATCCCGGCCGGCTACCTCGAGATCGGCGAGAGCACGGAAGCGGGTGCCGCGCGCGAGGCGTGGGAGGAGGCCCGGGCGCGGATCGCGATCCAGGGCCTGCTCGCGGTCTACAACGTGGTCCGGATCCACCAGGTGCAGATCCTCTACCGGGCGCATCTGGTGAGCGAAGAGGTGGCGCCCGGCGAGGAGACGCTGGAGCTCGACCTCTTCCGCTGGCGGGACATCCCCTGGCCGAAGCTGGCATTCCCGACCGTCTCCTGGGTGCTGAAGCGCGCGATCGAGCTCGAAGGGCGGCCGCCGCCCTACCCGGTCGCGGTCAACCCCGAGGGCATCGACCCGCCGGCCTCGCCGGAGCAGCCGTCGAGGTAGGCGAGGAGCGCCTCCCGGATCGGGAGGATCCCCTTGTAGCGCGCCATCGGCTCCGGCATCTCGCGCAGCCGGGCGGCGAGCGCCGGCGCCGCGCCGGGCGCCTCGAGCACGCGGGTCAGCGGCTCGATCCGGGTCCGGATGGTGAACAGCACGGCGCCGGTCTCCGGCAGACGAAGGAGGCTCTGGCGCTCAGTCCGGAACCAGAGCGTCGCCGCCGGTCGCTCGGGATCGAACGCCGTCGCGCTGCCCCGGTGCGCGGGTGGGAGGAAGGGCTCCGGCGTGTCGACCAGGCTCCAGTTCACCCGCCAGACCGGGCGCGCCGCGTGCAGGCTCTCGAAGAACCGCGCCGCCGGGCCGCCGAGGCGCGCCCCGAACTCCGGGACCGGGGCGTGGATCGCGCCGAGCGGGCGGTCGAGCTTGTCCCGGAGCGACCAGTGCAGCGGGAAGCAGAGCACACCCGCGGTCAGCCGGTAGCCGTCCTCCGCCGCCTCCATCAGGCAAAGGTCCTCCGCGACCAGCGCGCCGGCGAGCGCGAGCGGAGCCTCCGCATGGTCCCGGGGCTCGAACCGGCGGCCGCTCGCCCGTTCGACCAGGGCCCCGTCCAGGTCCAGGATCTGATCCGGGAAGCGGCGCAGCAGGTGCGCGATGATCCGCTCCGCGGCCTCGGCCTGCGCCGGCAGCGAACCCGGCGTGGCCGCGACCACCTCGTCCCGGCGGCTGCGGAGCAGCTCCCGGCGCA
>DASUSF010000160.1:0-7333 GCA_036375275.1 Geminicoccaceae bacterium
GCGCAAGGCCGCCACCAAATCGGAACTTGTCTGCGCTTGCTGTGAGGCGGTCTTCTCGCACGTTGCCCGGGTAGGCGCTCCACCACCGAGCTGCGCACGGCCGTCTGGCAGGAACTGATGCGCACGGCGGGACTCGAACCCACGACCTCTTGCTCCGGAGGCAAGCGCTCTATCCGGCTGAGCTACGCGCGCGTTCCAGGGCCTGTCATGTACGCGCGCCGCGCCCTGAGAGCAAGTCCCGGGGAGCCTTGAAGCGGGCGCCCGCTGCCCGGCGCCCTCAGAGCAGGACCAGGTCGTCCCGGTGGATCAGCTCGTCCCGGCCGCGCCAGCCGAGGATCGCCTCGATCGCCTCGGTCCGCTGGCCGACGATCCGGCGGGCATCGGCGGCGTCGTAGGCGGAGAGGCCCTTCGCGAGCTCGCGCCCGTCCGGTCCCGTGACCAGCACCGCGTCGCCCCGCTCGAAGCTGCCGTCCACCGCCAGCACGCCCGCCGGCAGCAGGCTGCTGCCGCGCCGGAGCGCCCGCGCCGCGCCGGCATCGACCCGGAGGGTCCCGACCGCGGCGAGCGCGCCGCCGATCCAGTCCTTGCGCGCCCGGCGGGGGTTGGCGCGGGCGCGAAAGCGGGTATGCGGGCCGGCCGCCTCGAGCGCCCGGAGCGGCCGCTCCAGCGCGCCGGGTGCCAGCACCACCGCGCAGCCGGCGCGGGTCGCGATCCGGGCCGCGACCAGCTTGCTCGCCATTCCGCCGGTGCCGAGCGGGCCCCGGGCGCCGCCGGCCATGGCCTCGATCTCGGGCGTGATCTCGTCGACCCGGTCGATTCGGACCGCCTCCGGGTCGTGGTTGGGGTCCGCGGTATACAGGCCGTCGACGTCGGACAGCAGGATCAGCTCGTCCGCGCTTGCCATCAGGGCGACCCGGGCCGACAGGCGGTCGTTGTCGCCGAAGCGGATCTCCGAGGTGGCGACGGTGTCGTTCTCGTTGACGATCGGCACCACGCCGAGGCGCAGCAGCGCCTCGACGGTCGCCCGCGCGTTCAGATAGCGCCGCCGGTTCTCGGTGTCCTCGAGGGTCAGCAGGAGCTGCGCCGCCGGCAGCCCCTCGGCGGCGAGCGCCGCCTGGTAGGCCTGGGCGAGGCCGATCTGGCCGACCGCGGCCGAGGCCTGCTTCTCCTCCAGGCGAAGGCCGCGGGCGCCGAGCCGGAGCGCCGCCCGGCCGAGCGCGATCGCGCCCGAGGTCACGACGATCACGTCCTGGCCGCGCGCCCGGCAGGCCGCGAGGTCGGTCGCGAGCGAGGCCAGCCAGGCGTGGCGGAGCGCCCCCTCCGGATCGACCAGGAGCGAGCTCCCGATCTTGATCACGAGCCGGCGGGCGCTCATCGCGGAGCACCCGCCCGCGCCGCGTCGATGATCCGCCGCGCCGCGCGGAGCAGATCGTCCACGCCTTCGCCGCTGACCCCGGAGACCGCGTGGACCTCGCGGCCCGCGGCGGCCTCGAGCGCCGCCCGGCGCGCGGCGCGGGTCGCGGAATCGAGGGCGTCGACCTTGTTCAGGCAGGTCAGCTCGGGCCGATCCGCGAGCCCCGCGTCGTAGCGCTCGAGCTCGGTCCGGACCGTCCGCCACGCGCCTGCGACGTCCTCGCCCGTGCCGTCGACCAGGTGGATCAGCACCCGGCAGCGCTCGAGATGGCCGAGGAACCGGTCCCCGAGCCCGGCGCCCTCGTGCGCGCCCTCGATCAGCCCCGGGATGTCCGCGACCACGAAGCTGTCCTGGTCCAGGAACACCGTGCCGAGCTTGGGCGCGAGCGTGGTGAACGGGTAGTCCGCGATCTTCGGCCGGGCGCGGCTGATCCGGGCGAGGAAGGTCGACTTGCCGGCGTTGGGCAGGCCGAGCAGCCCGGCGTCGGCGAGCAGCTTGAGGCGGAGCACGAGCCAGCGCTCCTCGCCCGCTTCGCCCGGCGTCGCCTGGCGGGGCGCGCGGTTCACCGACGACTTGAAGCGGACGTTGCCGACCCCGCCGGCGCCGCCCTGGGCGAGCACCACGGTCTGGTCCGGCGCGGTCAGGTCGGCGAGCCGGGTCGTGCCGTCCTCGAACAGGATCTCGGTGCCGACCGGGAGCGTCAGCTCGACGTCGGCGCCGCTCGCCCCGGTCCGCTCCCGGCCCATGCCGTGGCGGCCGCGGCCGGCCTTGAAGTGCTGCTTGTAGCGGAAGTCGATGAGCGTGTTCAGCGATGGATCCGCGCGCGCCGTGACCGAGCCGCCGCGCCCGCCGTCGCCGCCGTCCGGCCCGCCCTTCTCGATGTACTTCTCGCGCCGGAAGCTGACGCAGCCGGCGCCGCCGTCGCCCGCTTTGACGAAGATCTTGGCCTGGTCGAGGAAGCGCATCCCTGGAGCATCATCCGCTCAGGCCAAACCGGCTCATGCCGGTTCGGCCCGGACAAAGATGCTCTACTCCATTGCAATGGAGCAATCTTCTCTCGATGAGCGGAGAGGCGCAGGGGCCGGGATGGCGCTGTCTCATCGACGACCGCCCTATGTCTCGACAGCAAGAAGGGGATGGCGAGCCATCCCCTTCGGACGAGGCCGGGGCGCGCCGGGTCGGCTACTCGGCCGCCGCATCCAGCGGCTGCACCGCGATGTACGACCGCTTCCCCTTGCCGGCGTGGAACTTCACGTGCCCTTCGACCAGCGCGAACAGCGTGTGGTCGCGGCCGCAGCCGACGTTGGCACCGGGATGCCAGCGGGTGCCGCGCTGACGGACGATGATGTTGCCGGCCAGCACGTGCTCGCCGCCGAACTTCTTCACCCCGAGCCGCTGGCCGGGGGAGTCGCGGCCGTTGCGCGAGCTGCCGCCGGCTTTCTTGTGGGCCATGGTGCGTCTCCTGCTCTGTCCGCTGCTCTGTCCGCCGGGTCCGCCGCGTCAGGCGCCGGCGATGTCCTGGATCCGCAGCACGGTCAGCTGCTGCCGATGGCCCCGCTTCCGGCGATGGTTCTTGCGCCGCTTCTTCTTGAAGATGATGACCTTCGGGCCCTTCATCTGCTCGAGCACCTCGGCCCGGACCGCGGCGCCGTCGATGACCGGCGCGCCGATCCTGGTCCCGCCGTCGATCCCCTCGCCGCCGAGCATGAGCACGTCCGGGAGGTCCAGGGTGGCCCCGACCTCGCCCGCGAGCTTCTCGACCTTGATCACGTCGCCGGCTTCGACGCGGTACTGCTTGCCGCCCGTCCTGACCACTGCGTACATGGCTGACCCGAAAAGAAGGGAGCGCTGCCTGTGGCGCCGCGACCCGAAGATGGTGCGCAGACACGCCAGCGTCCACCCCGGGGGCGGAGCGCGGCAGGATACTAGCCGCCGGCGCCCGCCTGTCAACCTCCTGCCCGGGCGCCCGGGGCTCAGCGCTCCAGCGCGATCACCGAGAGCAGCAGACCGAAGCGCTCGCCGCCGGCCCGCCGCGTGCGCCGGCTGGAGAAGAAGCGGTCCGGCTCGGCGAGGGTGTCCTCGGCGAGCGCCATGGTGCGGCCGACGCCGGCGCGCGCGAGCCGCCGGAGCACGTAGCCCTTGAGGTCGAAGCGCAGGCGGTCGCCGTCCGGCAGCCGCTCGAAGTGGCTGCCGCTGCCGGGATCGGCCGCCAGCACCTCGGCCTCGAGATCGGGTCCGACCTCGTAGGACGACCAGGCGATGCAGGGGCCGACGGCAGCCTGGATCCGGTCGGGCGCGGCGCCCAGCCCGATCATCGCCTCGACCGTCGCCTCGACCACGCCAGCGAGCGCGCCGCGCCAGCCGGCGTGCGCCGCGCCGATCACGCCGGCCTCGGGGTCGGCGAACAGGACCGGGGCGCAGTCGGCGCCGAGGGTCCCGAGCGTGATCCCGGGCCGGTCGGTGACCAGCGCGTCCGCCGCCCGCGCCGGGCGGTCGGGCGCCGGGGCATTGGCGACGATCACGTCGCGGCCGTGCACCTGGCGCCCGGTCGCGAGGCTCGACGGCGCGAGCCCGAGCGCGTCCAGCGCGCGCGCCCGGTTGCGCCGCACCCGGTCCGGATCGTCGCCGCTCGAGAAGCCGCAGTTCAGGGAATCGAACGGCGCCCCGCTGACCCCGCCCCGACGGGTGAAGAAGCCGTGCCGGACGCCCCCGCCCATGGCGAGCAGCGGAGCCTGCAGGTAGAGCTCACTCATCCTCGACGAACCCAGGTGGCGGCGGTGCATCTGGAGCAGTCAACACCAGAACCTTGAAGACTTCGCCCATGGCGCCGGGATCGGCGAGCCGGTGCAGCGCCCGGCGGACGCTGCGGCGGTCGTCCCCCTCGGCCGCCTCGATCAGCCGCGCCGCACGCACCTCGATCCCGAGGGTGCGCAGGAACGTGCCCTGGAAGACCGGGCCGTAGCTCGTGGCCCCCTCCGCCCCGGCCGCCTGCGCGAGGGCGCGGAAATCGACCTGGCTCGAGAGATCCGCCGTGCCGGGCTGCTCGAGCGGGTCGACCGGGCGATGCGCGCGCACCGCCTGGAGGGTGTCGCCCGTGGGTCCGTCGCGCGCGGCGCCGTAGTCGATCAGGAGCGCGAGCCCGCCGTCCCGGACCAGGCGCCCCGCGACCTCGCGCACCAGCCCCTGCCGCGCCGGGCTGACTTCGCTCACCGCACCCTCGGGCGCATCCGGAGGGGCGAACCCGGCAAGACCGGGCGCGGCCGGCACGGTCTCCTCGAAGCCGAGGCGTCCCCCGGCGACCGCGATCCGCCGCTCGATCCAGACGTCGTCGCGGCGGACCAGCTGGTGGACCGGGAGGGCGTCCAGAAACTCGTTCGCGACCAGCAGCAGGGGCCCCTCCGGGACGTCCTCGAGGCGGGCGTGCCAGGTCGCGGCGTGCTCGCCGAGCGCCGCCTGCTGGACCTGGACCAGGCGCGGGCTCCGCTCGACCAGGTGGAGGTCGAGCGCGTCCTGGAAGCCCGGCACGGCGGCCGTGGCCCGGAGCAGGTCCCGGAGCTGCGTCGCCCGCCCCGGGCCGAGCTCGACCAGGCGGACCGGGTCGGGCCGGCCCTGATCCAGCCACGCTTGGGCCAGGAACAGGCCGACGATCTCGCCGAACATCTGGCTGACTTCCGGCCCGGTCACGAAGTCGCCGGCGACGCCGAACGGCTCCGCGCGCCGGTAGTAGCCGTGCTCCGGGTGGTCGAGGCACAGCTCCATGTAGCGCGCGACCGAGACCGGCCCTTCGGCGGCGATCGTCCGCAGCAGCCCGTCCTCAGGATCGCTGCTGGCTCGGTGATGCGGCAACGCTGCGCACGATCAGAAGGATGCCGGCGGCGAGCATCGGCAGGGAGAGCAGCTGACCCATGGTCAGGCCGCCGAGGAGGAAGCCGAGATGAGCGTCCGGCTCCCGGAACAGCTCGGCCACCGTCCGCGCGAGGGCGTAGCCGGTGAGGAAGACGCCGGCGATCAGGCCCTGCTCCTCGGGCCGGCGCGGCCGGAGCGCGAACCAGAACACGACCAGGAACAGGATCAGGCCCTCCAGCGCCGCCTCGTAGAGCTGGCTCGGGTGGCGCGGCTCCGGACCGCCGCGCGGGAACACCATCGCCCAGGGCACGTCGCTCGGACGGCCGTAGAGCTCGCCGTTGATGAAGTTGGCGAGCCGGCCGAAGAACAGGCCGATCGGCACCGCCGCGCACACCGCGTCACCGACCTCGAGGAGCGGCCGCTCGCGCCGCCAGGCGAACAGCACGATCGCGACCACGACGCCGATCAGGCCGCCGTGGAAGGACATCCCGCCCTCCCAGACGGCCAGCGCGTCGAGCGGGTGAGCGAGGTAGTAGGCCGGGCGGTAGAAGAGGACGTAGCCGAGCCGGCCGCCGAGAACGACGCCGAGCGTGACGTAGAACAGCAGGTCGTCGACCTCCGCCGGGCCGAGGCGCCAGCCCGGCCGCCCGGCCAGCCACTTCACGAACTGCCATCCGAGGACCAGCCCGCCGATGTAGGCGAGCGCGTACCAGCGGATCGCGAACGGGCCGATCTCGATCAGGACCGGGTCGAATGCCGGGAAGGCGAGCGCGAAGGTCACGTGTGGCGGATCCCCGGGCCATGGCGGCGGGCCCTCGTGACGACGCACGCCTTATAGGCGGCGCCTCCGGCCGCCGGCAACCCCGCATAGGCGGCGGCTCCGACCGCCGCCAGCCCGCCTTGCAGGCCGCCGTTCTGCGCGCCATCTGAGATGAAGACTCTTCGCCCGGAGGTGACGCCCATGCAGACCGAGAACCGCCTGTTCGACGACCTCGCGCGCGTCGCCAACGGCGCGTTCAGCACGCTCTCGAGCCTGCGCGAGGAGATCGAGACGCGGGTGCGCGAACGGGTCGAGCGTCTGCTCGCCGACATGGATCTCGTCCCGCGCGAGGAGTTCGACGCGGTCAAGGCGATGGCCCAGAAGGCCCGGATGGAGCAGGAGGCGCTCGCCGCACGGGTCGGCGAGCTCGAGCAGCGCCTCGAAGCCGCGGCCGCGAGGCCGAAGAAGCCGGCGCCGCGCCGCCCGGCGCGCGCCCGGAAACCCTCGCCCGGTCCCGCGCTGGACCAGGGCTGACGTTCGTTTTCATCGCCTTCTCAAGCCCTTGAGTGATCGCCTTGCGGCGCAGCAGGGCTTTTGGCAGGTTGGCGGCGAGACCCGGGCTGACGGTCCGGGCTCGCCGGCCGGAGCCGCTAAGCGCCCCGGGGTCAGCGCTCCCTGCCGGCCCGCCCCTGGCGCGGCGGGCCGGCAGCATGCCTAGGAGTGTGCCATGGTGTCGTCCATCAGTGCCGAACCGGTCGAATCGAGCGGCAACCCGCTCGATCTCGTCGAGCACATCGCGATCGCGAACGAATGGCCGTTCCATCGCCAGAACGAGGAGGAGCTGGCCACGGAAATCGCCGGCCATTGGTGCCAGTACCGGCTGTGGTTCTCCTGGCATCCGGAGCTCGGCGTGCTGCACCTGTCCTGCGCGCTCGAGATGCGCGTCCAGCCGAACAAGCGGGACGCGATCTACGCGCTGCTCGCGCAGGCCAACGAGAAGCTGTGGCTCGGCCATTTCGACCTCTGCTCCGAGGAGAACCTGCCGATGTTCCGGCACGCCGTCCTGATGCGCGACGGGGTCGGGATCAACCTCGAGCTGCTCGAGGATCTGGTCGACATCGCGGTCACCGAGTGCGAGCGCTTCTATCCCGCGTTCCAGTTCGTGATCTGGGGCGGCAAGGCGCCGGGCGAGGCGCTGGCGGCGGCGATGCTGGAGACCGAGGGCGAAGCCTGATGGCGGCGGTGCGCGGGCCCCTGCTCCTGATCGGCTGCGGCCGGATGGGCGGGGCCCTGCTCGAAGGCTGGATCGGCAA
>DASUSF010000161.1:0-2816 GCA_036375275.1 Geminicoccaceae bacterium
CCATTCCCCACCACCTGGAGGATTCCAGCTTCGCGCGGCCCTAATCAGGGGGAAAGGTCAGTCTCACCGTACCCCTCCGGTGAAGGCCGCGGGTCAGGCGGCGGCGGGAACGGCTGTTGGCTGCCAGTTCCACGGGAGGAGGTCGGTGAGGTGGCGGGCCGGGTGATCGCTGATGCGGGCGAGGACGTCGGCGAGCCAGGCCTGCGGGTCGACGCCGTTGAGCTTCGCCGTGCCGATCAGCGAGTACATCACGGCGGCGCGCTCGCCACCCCGGTCCGAGCCGCAGAACAGCCACGACTTACGGCCGAGCGCAATGCCGCGGAGCGCCCGCTCGGCCGCGTTGTTCGAGCTGCAGATCCGGCCGTCGTCGAGGAAGCGGGTGAACGCCGGCCAGCGCTTGAGCAGGTAGTCCATAGCCCGGGCGACCTCGGCGTGGCGCGAGAGCTTGCCGCGCTCGCTCCGCATCCAGGTCTCGAGATCGGCAACGAGCGGCGCGAGCGTAGCCCGGCGAGCCTCGAGGCGCTTGCCGGCAGTGGCGCCGTTGACCAGGCGCTCGGCATCGAAGATCGCGTCGATCCGCTTGACCGCCTCGACCGCCAGCGGAGCGGCGACCGCGATCTTGCCCCTTGTGTTGAGACCGATCTCGGCAAGCACGAAGAACTTGCGCCGGGCGTGCGCCCAGCACGCTGCCTCGAGCACCGGGCCCGGCGTCCGAGCCGGCGCGTAGAGCCGGTTGAAGCCGCCGTAGGCATCGGCCTGCAGGATGCCGGCGAAGCCGTCGAGATGGCCCTCGGGATGCTCGCCGCGCCGGTCCGGAGAGTAGAAGAACACCGCCGCCGGTGGATCCGGTCCGCCGAAGGGCCGGTCGTCCCGGACGTAGGTCCATACCCGGCCCTTCGTGGTCTTGCCCTTGGCCAGGACCGGGACCGGCGTGTCATCGCCATGCACCCGCTCGCCAGCAAACACGTGGGCCCGGATGAGCTCGTAGAGCGGCCGGAGGATGACGGCGCAGGCGCCGACCTGATCGGCCAGCGTCGAGAGGCTGAGCTCGACCCCCTCCAGGGCGTAGCGATCGCTCTGCCGGTTGAGTGGCTGATGCTGGCCGTACTTCTCGAACAGGATCATCGCGAGCAGGCTCGGGCCCGCCCAACCCCGGGCGATGACGTGGAACGGAGCCGGCGGCTGGCTGATCGTCTCGCAGCGCCGGCAGGTGACCTTCTCGCGCACGGTCTGGATCACCTTCCACTGGCGCGGGACGACCTCGAGCGTCTCGGTGACGTCCTCGCCGAGCTTGGCAAGCCTGGTCGACCCACAGCACGGGCAGGCCGTCGGCGCCGGGATCACGATGCGCTCGCGCGGCAGATGTTCGGGGAACGGCTTGCGGGCCGGCTTCCTCCGAGTGAAGCCCTGGACCTGCCGGGCGCCGGTTGCGCGCCCGGCGGCCTCGGCCCGGAGCTCGTCCTCGGTGGCGCCCGCCTGCAGCTCCTCGAGCTCGAGCGAGAGCTGCTCGATCAAGGCCGCCTTGCGCTCGGAGCGCCGGCCGTAGAGTTCGCGCTTGAGCTTCTCGATCAGGAGCTTGAGCTGGGCGACCATGGCTTCGGCCGCCGATGCCCGGGCTTCCGCCTCGGCCGCCCGGGCCTGGGCCGCGGCGAGATCGGCGGGCGGGAGGGACCGGTGGTCGGGGCCGCTCATGCCGCGAACAAAGCACATCTGGGAGAGACTGGCAGCCTACTTTCTACCCGTAGTAGGTCAGCCCGCGACGCTCGGGCGCCACGTTCGCTGCGGGTGCCGCCAGTCGATCCCTTCGAGCATGTAGCCGAGCTGCGCCGGCCGGATCGCGACCACCCCATCGGCCGGGGATGGCCAGATGAACCGGCCGCGCTCGAGGCGCTTGGCGTAGAGCGACAGCCCGATCCCGTCGTGCCACAGCACCTTGATGAGGTCACCGCGGCGGCCGCGGAAGACGAACAGGTCGCCGGCATGCGGATCGCGGCCGAGCCCTTCCTGGACCAGGAGCGACAGGCCGTTCATGCCTTTGCGCATGTCGGTCACGCCGCTCGCCAGCCAGACCCGGACGCCCGCCGGAACCGGGATCATCGCCGAACGAGAGCCCGCAGCGCCGCCGTCACCACCGCCGGCGCGACGTCGCCCGCGATCCGAACCCGTCCACCCCGCGGCAGCTCGATCTCGATCACCCCGGCGGGCGCCACGGCGTCCGCCACCAGCCCATCTGCCGTGCCTGACGTCTCTGGCTTCGGCGCGAGCTCGACTGCGGCAAACGCCGGCACCGGTAGCTCGGCGGGCGGCAGGTCGAATCCGGCGCGGAACCGCTTGCGCCAGGTGAACAGCTGGCTGGTGTTCACGCCATGGCGCTGGGCGACGCCGTGCACGGTCGCACCCGGAACCAGCGTCTCCGCCACCAGCCGCCGCTTCGCCTCGTCCGACCAGCGCCGGCGCGCCTGTCCCCGGAAGATCTCGATCCGCGACATCGCTCCACCCAAGGACTGGTCTCACAACCCTCGTCAGACCAGTCGCTCGAGCGATCCTCACGAGCTTCACCTGCCGCGCAAGGTGGCCTTCACCGAACGGTTACGACGCTTCTCGAAATCCGCATCCTTCGGGCACGGCCGCGTCAGCGGCCGATGCAAAGACAAGGCGGAGAAACGATCCGGATGATGGCCGGAGGGAAGCTTGCTCACCCGCCGAGCCGCCTCTCCTGGCCTACGCCCGACCACTGGCGGCAGACGGATGATTCGGTCGGCGAGGAGTCCCGCCGGTCTTCCGTCTCCACGTCGGAAGCGCCCCGGTCAAGTGCC
>DASUSF010000162.1:0-13933 GCA_036375275.1 Geminicoccaceae bacterium
GATTCACCCGACCGGAACCGCTTGCAGGCGGTCCTGTCCCACGCGCACGGCGTCCGGAACGGGCCGCGCCCCCGCGGAGGGCCGCCGCGGAGCGCTGATGTGCGGCAAAAGCGGGCGAAATTGAGCGAAGTCAATGTAGCCGCGGCCGCTTCATGGCGGAGTCGCGGGGCTGCCGGTTCGGGCATGCTCCCGAATAGGACGCTCAGCCAAGCACTGAGGCCCTGCGGTCGACCGATCGCAGGGCTCTTTTTTGGCGATCACCTTGCCGGCTGGAGCTCGCCCGTTGGCTGGGCCTCGCGCGCGACGGCGAGCGCGCGCGCCTGCCCGACCCAGTCCTGCCGCTCGAGCCGGCCGCGAAGCCGGAGCCGCTGATCGAGCCAGGCGATGTTCTCCTCGCTCAGGGCGGCGACCTGCCGGAAGTGGAAGATCCCGATCTGGTTGAGCTTCTCCTCGATGCCGGGTCCAATGCCAGCGATCCGCTTCAGGTCGTCCGCCGGTCCATCGGGCGCCGCGAGCCGCTCCGGCGGGGCCGCCTCCGCGCGAGCCGGACCCGACGGGGGCGTCGCCGCCGCGATCGCGCGCTGCGCCTCGGCAAGCTCGTCCTCGAGCTGGGCGATCCGGCGCTTGGCCGCCTGCACGGCCGACCGCAGATGCTCGACCCGGACGTCCGCCGCATCCTGCGCCGGCGGTGCCCGACGCGCCGCATCGAGCTCCAGTCGCAGCTGATCGCGCTCGATCCTGAGCTCGGTCAGCTCGCGCGGGATGACGTGCTGGTCCGGCGCCGGACGCGCGAGCACGAAGCGCGCGAGCACGAAACCCACGGCGGTCGCCGCGGCGAGGAACAGGACCACTTCGAGGAACAGCATGGGGGCTCCCGCAAAACCGCTGGCGGCAGCGGAGGTCGGGCCCGCTGGCCGCGAGGTCGCTGCACCATCGCTCCGATGCTACGCGCGGCTGGTTAACGGCCCCTTAACGCTGACGCGGTTTCAGCGCGGCACGATCCCCCAGTAGTCGAAGTCGAGCAGCACCTCGGGCAGGTAGCGGCGGTTCTCGTCCTCGAGCGGGAAGTCGCCGCACGGCATGTCCCTGGTCGCGACCAGGCGGAGGCGGAGCGCACCGAGGTCCGGATGGCCGGGCAGGTCCGCCCGGTCCAGCACCTCCGACCAGGCATAGATCGTGTCCCCCGCGACGCACGGATTGACGTGGGTGCCGCCGTTGATCGCGGCGACGTGGAGGACGTTGCCGAGGCCGTTGAAGCTCAGCGAGCGGGCGATCGAGAGGACGTGCCCGCCGTAGACGATGCAGCGACCGAGGCGCCCGTCCCGCTCCTGGTGGTGGTTGAAGTGCACCCTCGCCGGGTTCTGGTAGAGCCGGGTCGCGGTCCGGTGGTCCGCCTCCTCGACCGTCATGCCGTCGACGTGGTCGATCCGCTCGCCGACCACGTAGCTGTCGAAGCGGTACATCGATCCCGAGAGGGCGCGGTTGAAGTGGCGGGGCCGGAGGCCCGGCGGGACGTTGATGCGGCCGGCGGCGACGTGGTCCGGCAGGTCCGGCACCACCGGGTCGGGCGCCGGGCTCGCCGGATCCCGCTTTCGGATCATCACCCAGCGGACGTAGCTCAGGATCTCGCGCCCGTCCTCTTTGAGCGCCTGCGTGCGGACCCAGACCGTGCCGGTGCGGCCGCTCGAGTTCTCCTTGACCCCGATCACCTCCGAGCTGGCGAGCAGGGTGTCGCCGGGATAGAGCAGCGCGCCGAACCGGCCGTCGGCATAGCCGAGGTTCGCCACCGCGTTGAGGGACACGTCGGGCACGCTCCGGCCGAGCGCGAGATGGAAGGTTAGGAGATCGTCGAGCGGCGGCCGCGGCAGCCCGGCGCTGCGCGCCATCATGTTCGAGCAGTTGACCGCGAAGCGCGAGCCGGTCAGCGCCAGATAGAGCGCCGCGTCGCCCTCGGTAACGGTGCGCGGCGTCGGGTGGTGCAGGACCTGGCCGGGCGCGAAGTCCTCGAAGAAGTTGCCGGCGGCGCTCTTGGTCATCGGACCTCCTGGGAACGCGGCAGGCCGGCGGGGGCGCCGGCCGGGCCGATCGGCGGGACCCTGCCCAAAAGCCGCGCCGACATCAACCGGCGAGCGGCCGATTCGCAGGTGGACAGAACGGGAACGAGACGTTAAAGCGCGCGCCATGTCGAGCTCGTCGTCAAGCCCCCGGTGGGCGGCCAGCTTTCTTGCGGCTGCGCTGTCCGCGGTGGCCGTCGCGCATCCGGTCGTGGCGGCCGAGCCGGAAATCGCGATCGAGCTGAACAAGGTCGAGGACACCGCCGAGGGCTGCCGGACCCTGTTCGTGTTCGACAACCGGAGCGGGCACGAGCTGAGCCGCTTCCAGGTCGACCTGATCCTGTTCGACGGCGACGGGGTGTTCAGCCGCCAGCTGATGCTCGACATGGCGCCGCTCTACGACGACAAGAAGAGCGTCGCGTCGTTCCTGCTCGACGCGACCGGCTGCGCCACGATCGGCAGCATCCTGGTCAACGACATCCCCGCCTGCGTGAACGGCAGCGGCACCGAGCTCGACTGCGTCGAGCTGCTCGAGGTCCGCTCCAGGAGCGCGATCCCGCTCGAGAAGTAGCCCGGCCCCGCCTCGATCGAGACGGGGCTCGCCCAAGAATTGATCCAGGTCAGGCGACGGCCGGACCGTCGCTGTAGCCTGAACCGTGGGCGACCGGCCTCTTCGCCTCTCCCGAGGGACCGGTACGCAGTGGGCGTCCGGTCGACGCCGCACCCGTGATCTTCAAGCCAGGGGGACGCTCATGGCCGGCGATCAGGAGACGGTTTCGGCGACGGCCGCGCGGCAGGGCGACGCTCCGCCCCCCGGTCGGAGGGAACCCGCGCCTGCCCCGCCCGCGCTCACCGCCGTGCCGGTCCGGCCATGGCACGCAGTTCCGCATGACCAGGTCCTTCAGGCGCTGGAGGTCGACGACCAGGGACTGAGTGCCGCGGCTGCCGCGGACCGGCTTCGCGCCTTCGGGCCCAACCGGCTCCCCGAGACGCCATCCCAGGGGCCCCTGCTCCGGCTCGCCCTGCAGTTCCACAACCTCCTGATCTACGTGCTGCTCGGCGCCGCGGCGTTCTCCCTGGTGCTCGACCACGTGGTCGACGCGGCCGTCATCCTGGGCGTCGTGATCGTCAACGCGATCATCGGCTTCGTGCAGGAAGGCAAGGCCGAGCGTGCCCTGGATGCGATCAGCCGGATGATCGACCCGAGGGCCTCGGTGCGCCGCGACGGGCGGCGCCTGACCGTCCCGGCCGACCAGATCGTGCCCGGCGACCTCGTCCTGCTCGAAGCCGGCGACCGGGTGCCGGCCGACCTCCGGCTGATCCGGGCGCGCAATCTCCGGATCGAGGAGGCGATCCTGACCGGCGAATCGGTGGCGGTCGACAAGGCGACGGCGCCGGTCGCCGAAGAGGCGCCGCTCGGCGACCGGAGCTCGATGGCGTTCTCGGGCACCTTCGTCGCCGCCGGCCAGGGGCTCGGCGTGGCGGTCGCCACCGGCGGCGGCACCGAGCTCGGGCACATCAGCCGCCTGCTCGGGGAGGTCGAGACCCTGAAGACCCCCCTGGTCCGGCAGATGGAGGGGTTCGCCAAGCAGCTCACCGCCGTGATCCTGGGCATCGCCGCCCTCGCCTTCCTGTTCGCGATGACCGTGCGCGGCTACCGGCTCGACGATGCGTTCATGGCCGTGGTCGGGCTCGCCGTCGCCGCCATCCCGGAGGGCCTGCCGGCGATCATGACCATCACGCTCGCCATCGGCGTGCAGCGCATGGCGGCCCGGAACGCGATCATCCGCCGGCTGCCGGCGGTCGAGACGCTGGGGTCGGTGTCGGTGATCTGCTCGGACAAGACCGGGACGCTGACCCGGAACGAGATGACCGCGCGCAGCATCCTGACCGCCGACGGCACCTGCGAGATCACCGGGGTCGGCTACGCCCCGGCCGGTGGCTTCCGGGTCCTGGGGGAGGATCTGGACCCGACCGGCCACGACGTCCTGATGGAGGCGGTCCGGGCCGGACTCTTGTGCAACGACGCCGAGCTCCGGCAGACCGAGAGCGGCTGGATCGTCGACGGCGACCCGATGGAGGGCGCGCTCGTGACCCTCGCCATGAAGGCGGGGCTCGATCCCGACCTCGTCCGCCGGCAGCTGCCGCGCACCGACGAGATCCCGTTCGACGCCCAGCACCGCTTCATGGCGACCCTCCACCACGGTCACGAGGATGGCGCGTTCATCCTGATCAAGGGCGCGCCCGAGCGGGTCCTCGAGATGTGCAGCCACGAACGGCGCTCCGACGGCGATCGCCCGATCAACCGGGAGGCCTGGCAGAGTGGTGCGGACGAGCTGGCGGCCGAGGGGCACCGGGTCCTGGCGTTCGCGACCCGGCCGGCCGCGCCCGAGCAGCGCGATCTGAGCTTTGCGCACGTCGCCGGCGACGCGACCCTGATCGGCTGCGTCGGCTTCATCGATCCGCCGCGGGAGGAAGCGATCGCCGCGGTCGGGCAGAGCCGGTCGGCGGGGATCCGCGTCGTCATGATCACCGGCGATCACGCGGTGACCGCGCGCGAGATCGCGCGCCAGCTCGGTCTGGCCGACGACCCCAAGGCGCTGACCGGCCAGGACCTCGACCGGCTCGACGAGGCGGCGCTGGGCGACGCGGTGCGCGGGACGGCGGTGTTCGCGCGGACCACCCCGGAGCACAAGCTCCGCCTCGTGCAGGCGCTCCAGGCCGACGGCCTGACCGTCGCGATGACCGGCGACGGGGTCAACGACGCGCCGGCATTGAAGCGGGCGGACGTCGGCGTCGCGATGGGCGAGAAGGGCACCGACGCGGCCAAGGGCGCCGCGGAGATGGTTCTCGCGGACGACAACTTCGCGTCGATCGTCGCGGCGGTCCGCGAGGGGCGGACGGTCTACGACAACCTGATGAAGGTGATCGCGTGGACCCTGCCGACCAATGGCGGCGAGGCGATGACGGTGCTGGCGGCGATCGCCGCCGGTCTCGCGCTCCCGATCACGCCGGTGCAGATCCTCTGGATCAACATGATCACCGCCGTGGCGCTCGGCCTCACCCTCGCCTTCGAGCCCACCGAGCCGAACGCCATGCAGCGCCCGCCGCGGCCGGCGGACCGACCGATCCTGGACGCCACGCTGCTCTGGCAGATCGGCTACGTCTCGGCGCTGTTCGTCGCCGGCGCGTTCGGGATGTTCTACTGGGCGCAGGCGCGCGGCCTGGACGTGGCGACCGCCCGGACCATCGTCGTGAACACCATCGTGGTGATGGAGATCTTCTACCTGTTCAGCGTCCGCTACAGCCACGGCACGTCGCTGTCCTGGCAGGGGGTCCTCGGCACGCCCGCGGTGCTCGCCGGCGTCGGCGTGATCACGGTCGCGCAGTTCGCATTCACCTATCTCCCCGCCATGCAGGCGGTGTTCGAGACCCGGCCGGTCGCCGTCCGGGACGGGCTCGCCGTGGTCGCGGTCGGCGTCGCCCTCCTCCTGGTCGTCGAGGTCGAGAAGGCGGTGCGCCGGAGGCTCGGCGGTGGCGCCCGGCCGCACCGCGTCCAGCCCGCCGGCCCCGGGGCCTGACCGCCGCGGCCGTTCGGCCGCTCAGGCCGGCTGGGCCACGAGCCGCCCGAGGGGCCGCTCGTCGATCGGCCAGTGGACGATCGCCGCGGCGAGGCCGAGGCCGACCCCCGCCCACCAGACCGGATCGTAGGAGCCGATGGTGTCGTACAGGCGCCCGCCCAGCCAGACGCCGAGGAAGCTCCCGACCTGGTGGCTGAAGAACACGATCCCGAACAGCGTCGCCATGTAGCGGAGCCCGAAGACCTGGGCGACGATTCCGGTCGTGAGCGGCACGGTCGACAGCCAGAGCAGGCCGATCGCCGCGGCGAACAGGTAGATCGTGAACGGGGTCTTGGGCGCCAGCAGCAGCGCCGTGATCGCGACGGCGCGCAGCAGGTAGATCAGCGACAGGCTCGACTTCTTGCTGTAGCGCTGACCGACCGCGCCGGAGAGCAGCGAGCCGACGATGTTGAACAGGCCGATCAGGGCGATGGCGTAGGCGCCGACCTCGGGCGCGAGCCCGAGTCCGACCACGTAGGCGGGGAAGTGGACGGTGATGAAGGCGACGTGGAAGCCGCAGACGAAGAAGCCGAGGGTCAGGAGCACGTAGCCGCGGTGGCCCGCGGCCTCGACCAGCGCGGCCCGGATGGTCTGCTCGGTGAGGCCGCCAGCGGCCGGCCGGGTGGCGTTCGGCAGCACGAAGGCGAGCGGGATGATGAGGACGGCCGAGGCGGCGAGGATGAGAAGCGCGCTGTGCCAGCCGAATGCCGCGATGAAGCCCTGGCCGAGCGGCGAGAACACCACCTGGCCGAAGGAGCCGGCGGCGGTGCCGAGACCGAACACCAGGGAGCGGCGCTCCGGCCCGACCACCCTCGCCATCGCGGCGAGCGCGATCGAGAACGCGGTGAACGCCACCCCGAGCCCGGTCAGCACGCCGCCGGTCAGGTGCAGCGCGAACCCGCTCTCCGCGTCCGCCATGCCGTAGACCCCGAGGCCGTAGACGACCGCGCCCAGCGCCAGCACGCGGGCGGGGCCGAAGCGGTCGGCGAGCGCCCCGGCGACCGGCACGCCCGCGCCCCAGAGCAGGTTCTGGATCGCCATCGCGAGCGCGAAGGTCTCGCGGTCCCAGCCGCGCGCCTCAGTCATCGGCTCCAGGAACAGGCCGAAGATCGAGCGGATGCCGAACCCGATCATGGCGATCAGGCAGCCGGCCACGAGCACGACCAGCGGCGTCCGCCACGCCGGCGCGTCGGAGGGTGCGGTGATCATCGAGGTCATGCGCTTTCCTCCGGCGGCCCGATCCGCCCGCGGCGACGAGCCTCGCCCCTACGGGCTCTCTCGGCCTGCACCAGGCTGGCGGCCCGCCCCAGCAGGATCGTCCGTCTTCCCGGTTCGTCCATGGCCGTGGACCCGCCCCAGGGAATCGAGGTACAAACGTGCAGGTACACTCGTGCCGGGGCACGTGCATGTCAACGAGCATTCCACGCACAACACCTGTGCCGGCGACGCCCTGCACCTGCGCCATGCTGCGCCGGACCGCGCGCCGCGTGACCCAGGCCTACGATGCCGCCCTCCGGCCGGCCGGGCTCCGGCTGACGCAGTACTCGATCCTGGCCAATCTCGATCGCGCGCCGGGCTCGACCATCACCGGGCTCGCCGAGCGGCTGGTCATGGACCGGACCACGCTCACCCGCAACCTGCGCCCGCTCGAGCGGGCCGGCTGGGTGGCGCGCGGCCCGGGTGCCGACCCGCGCGCCCGGACGCTCGCCCTGACCGCCGCGGGACGGGCGACGGTCGAGCGCGCACGCCCGCTCTGGCAGGCGGCGGAGCGTTCGTTCCGCGCCAGGCTCGGGCCCGAGCGGGCTGGCGCGCTCCGGGATCTTCTGGACGAGGCCGCCCAAGCCGCCGAGGGTCCGTGATCCCGATGCACGCTGCGCGGCAGAGCGACGCCAGCCTTTTCCCGAACCGCGGAAGGGATTAGGGTTGAAAGGATCGGCTGAGGGGCGCCGGGCGCGGCCGGCAACGGGAGGGGCAGCAACGCCATGAAAATCGGCGTGCCGAAGGAACGGCGGCCGGGCGAGCGTCGGGTCGCGGCGTCGCCGGACACCGTCAAGCGCTTCGTCGGGCAGAAGGTCGAGGTGCTGGTCGAGCGGAGTGCCGGCGTCAGCGCCGCGATCCTGGACGAGGCGTTCGAGAAGGCGGGGGCGAGGCTGGTCGACGACGTCGGCGCGCTCTGGTCCGAGGCCGACCTGATCCTCAAGGTGCAATGCCCGATGAGTGCCGGGGAGGGCGAACTCGACGAGATCGCGCTCGCCCGGAAGGGCCTGTTCCTGATCGGCACCCTCAATCCGCATCAGAACCGCGAGCAGGTCGAGGGGCTGGCGAAGGCCGGGGTGACCGCATTCGCGATGGAGCTCCTGCCCCGGACCACCCGCGCGCAGTCGATGGACGTGCTGTCCAGCCAGGCCAACCTCGCGGGCTATCGGGCGGTGCTCGACGGGCTCGCCGAGTTCCCGCGCGCCATGCCGATGATGATGACCGCCGCCGGCACCGTGCCGCCCGCCAAGGTGTTCATCCTCGGCGCCGGCGTCGCCGGGCTGCAGGCGATCGCCACCGCCCGGCGCCTCGGCGCGGTGGTCGCGGCGACCGACGTCCGCCCCGCCTCCAAGGAGGAGGTCCAGAGCCTCGGCGCCAAGTTCATCGGCGTGCCGATCGAGGACGCGGCGACCAAGGGTGGCTATGCCCGCCAGCTCACCGACGAGGAGCGCAAGAAGCAGGCCGAGATGGTCGCGGAGACCATGAAGACCCAGGACCTCGTGATCACCACCGCCGCGATCCCCGGCCGCAAGGCGCCGGTCCTGATCACCCGGGAGGTGGTCGAGACCATGAAGCCGGGCAGCGTCATCGTCGACCTCGCGGTCGAGACCGGCGGCAACTGCGAGCTCTCGGAGCCGGGCAAGGTGGTCGAGCACCACGGCGTCAAGATCGTCGGCCACACCAACGTCCCGTCCCGCCTCGCCCCCGACACGACGCTCCTCTATGCCCGCAACCTCTACAACTTCACGCAGCTCCTGATCGACCAGGAGAGCGGCGCGCTCAAGGTCGATCTCGAGGACGACCTCGTGAAGGGCACGCTGGTGACCCGGGACGGCGAGATCGTCCACGAGCAGCTCAAGCAGAGCCAGGCGGCCTAGGGCCGGACCAGAGGGATCAATCGTGCTCGAGCAGCCCGAAGGGCGGTAGCACGAGATTGGGAGCGGCAGACATGGCGGAAATCGATCCGACGGTCTTCAACCTGATCGTCTTCGTGCTCGCGATCTTCGTCGGCTACTACGTGGTCTGGAGCGTGACCCCGGCCCTGCACACGCCGCTCATGAGCGTGACCAACGCGATCTCGAGCGTGATCATCGTCGGTGCCCTGATCGCGACCGGCGCGGAGGGGCTGAAGGCCGCGACCTGGTTCGGCTTTTTCGGCGTGATCCTGGCTGCCGTGAACATCTTCGGCGGCTTCACCGTCACCCAGCGCATGCTCGCCATGTACCAAAAGAAGAAGAAGTAGGAGGACGGCCACGATGGGCTCCAATGTCGTCGCGCTGGGCTACCTCGTCGCCGCCGTCTGCTTCATCCTCGCGCTCAGAGGACTGAGCTCGCCGTCGACCGCCCGCCAGGGCAACATGATCGGCATCGCCGGCATGGCGATCGCGATCCTGTTCACCCTGTTCGCCCTGCCGCAGTTCACCCTCGGCAGCTTCTTCATGATCGTGATCGCCATGGGGATCGGCGGCGCGATCGGCGTCGTCACGGCGCTGCGCATCCCGATGACCGCGATGCCGCAGCTGGTCGCGGCGTTCCACAGCCTGGTCGGCATGGCCGCGGTGTTCGTCGCCGCCGCCGCCCTCTACAACCCGGGCGAGTTCCACATCACCGACCTCGAGGGCCACATCAAGGGCGCCAGCCTGTTCGAGATGGGGCTCGGCGTGGTGATCGGCGCGATCACCTTCTCCGGCAGCGTGATCGCCTTCGCCAAGCTCCAGGCGCTGATGAAGAGCGCGCCGATCCTGCTGCCACAGCGGCACCTGATCAACATCGGCATCGGCGCCGCGATCCTGATCCTGCTGATCGTCTTCATCGCGACCGGGAACGCCTTCGTCTTCTGGCTGATGACCCTGCTCGCCTTCGCCATCGGCTTCCTCCTGATCATCCCGATCGGTGGCGCCGACATGCCGGTCGTGGTCTCGATGCTGAACAGCTATTCCGGCTGGGCGGCGGCGGGGATCGGCTTCACGCTCCAGAACCCGGCCCTAATCATCACCGGCGCGCTCGTCGGCTCCTCCGGCGCGATCCTCAGCTACATCATGTGCAAGGCGATGAACCGGTCGTTCATCAGCGTGATCCTTGGCGGCTTCGGCCAGACCGCGGCGGCGGCCGAGGACGACATCGACCGGACGGTCAAGCCGGGCAGCGCCGAGGACGCCGCCTTCATGATGAAGAACGCGCGCTCGGTGATCATCGTGCCGGGCTACGGCATGGCGGTCGCCCAGGCGCAGCACGCGGTGCGCGAGCTCATGGACCAGCTGACCAAGGAAGAGGTCGACGTGAAGTTCGCGATCCACCCGGTCGCCGGCCGGATGCCCGGGCACATGAACGTCCTGCTCGCCGAGGCGCAGGTGCCCTACGACCTGGTCCACGAGATGGAAGACATCAACAACGACTTCCAGAGCGCCGACGTCGCCTACGTGATCGGCGCCAACGACATCACCAACCCGGCGGCCAAGGAGGACCCGAACTCGCCGATCTTCGGCATGCCGATCGTCGAGGTGGCCAAGGCCAAGGCGGTGTTCTTCGTCAAGCGCTCCATGTCCCCGGGCTATGCCGGCATCGACAACACGTTGTTCTACAAGGACAACACGATGATGCTGTTCGGCGACGCCAAGAAGATGACCGAGGAGATCGTCCGCGCGCTCGAGTAGCCGCCGCCTGCGGCTCAGCCCGCCCCGCCGGACGAGGCGAGGGCCGCCCCGGCGGCGCCCGGTCGGCGCGAACGGGAGGGCGGTCCGGCGCAAAGCTCCTGGCGCACCATGTCCCGGAGATCCTGCAGGAGCCGCATCCTGCTGGCGTCGAACGCGCGCGGCCGTGTGTCGACGAGGCAGAGCGTGCCGACGCAGCTGCCGTCCGGCAGGACGAGCGGGCAGCCGGCATAGAACCGGATCCGGGGCTCCCCGATCACCGAGGGATTGTCGGCGAAGCGCTCGTCGATCAGCGTGTCGGGAACCACCATCACGTCCGTGCCGAGGATGGCGTGGGCGCAGAAGGACGCCTCGCGGGAGGTTTCGCGCGAGTCGAGGCCGTAGCACGACTTGAACCACTGCCGGTCCTGATCCACGAGGCTGACCAGCGCGATCGGGACGTCGAAAAGAGCGGCGGCGAGGCGGGTGATCCGGTCGAACCGGTCTTCCGGCTCGGTGTCGAGGATGCCGAGGGCGCGGAGCGAGGCCAGCCGCGGCTTCTCGTCCCGGGGAAACGGCGCCCTCATCCACCGGCACGCGGTCCGCATCAGCCACGCCTGCAACCTGGTGCGGGCATAGACGGCCGAGAATGGCCGGACCAGCCAGTCGCTCACGGCGGGCTCGTGGCCCGATGGAACGTCCTTCGGCGACGCGACCACCACCAGGGGCACCGGATCCGCGCGCTCGCCGACGGCAGCACGCATCGCCCGGCAGAGCTCGAGGGCGTCCATGACCGGCGGGTCGTGTTCCAGGACGACCAGCGAGGGCCGTTCGGCGGCGAAGATCCGCAAGGCCGACCCGCCGTCGCCGGCCCGGACGATCCTGACGTTGTCGGCCTCGACCGCATCCGCGATCAGACCATCGGTCGCCGGGTCCTTCAGCCCCAGCAGGATGGTCTGAGCGAGCAGCCCGGGCGAGCGGGGCGGCACCGCCGGCGATTCCGGGGCGCGGCTCCTGAGGGCGACGCTCTTCCTGGGCTCGATGTCGATGATCTGCCCCTCGGCGGCCGCGAACACCTCCGGCCCGCCCGGGATCCGGGCCTGCGCGACGATGCGGTCCAGGGCGTCGTCGTCGCGGAACGGGTCGTGATGGGTGAGCGCCACCCGTTTCGCGCCGGTCAGCCGGCCGAGGTGCGTCACATACTCGACCGTGCTGTGACCCCATCCGACCTTCTGAGCGTATTCGGCGGCGGTGTACTGGGCGTCATGGATGACGAGATCGGCGTCAGCCAGGAAGTCGGCATGGTCACGGTCCTGGCCCACGACCTCGCCGCTTCCGCTCGCCAGCGCGCGCGCGAAGGGCTCGTGGTCGCACGCGTAGACGATGCAGATCCCCTCGACCTCGAGCCGGTAGCCCAAGGTGAGCGCCGGGTGGTTCAGGTACCGCGTCCGGATCTCGACCTCGCCGATCCTCAATGCGCCTTCCACGAGGTCGTGGTAACGGGTCGTGGCGCCGAACTGCTGCAGGGCGATGGGGAAGTAGGTGGACTGCATCTGCCCGGCGAGCGCCTCGCGGAGCGAGTGGTAGAGGCCGCGCGGGCCGTAGATGTCCCATTCGCTCCCGGGAACGAAGAGCGGCGCGAAGAAGGGCAGCCCCTTGATGTGATCCCAGTGCGTATGACTGATGAGAATATGGCCGGACGGTGGTCCGCCGTTCTTCAGCAGGGCCTGGCCGAGGTCCTGGGCGCCGCTGCCGCAGTCCAGGATGATGTGGGTGCCGCTGTCCGAGCGAAGCTCGACGCAGGACGTGTTGCCGCCGTAGCGAAGCGTCGCCGGTCCGGGCTTGGGAAGCGACCCCCGGGTCCCCCAGAAGCGGACTTTCATGCGGGCCTCCGCAAGCGGGCGATCATCGAGCCGTCATCATAAGGCGACCTGCTTCCCGATTGCCACAGGGCCGGCTCGGCTGCCACAGGGCCTCTCCCGGGCTGGGGCTTGCGCCTCGGGGGAGCAGCTTCTCAACTCCGGCAGAACCTGCGATAACGATACCACGCGGTCAACGCGACGCAGGCAGCAACGAAAGGGAGGCGTTCGTGCGTAGACATGTGGGAGGCGGCATCCTCGCCGCTGCGCTCCTGATCACCGTCTCGGGGCCGGCTCCGGCCCAGGATCTGCAGATCTGGTGGAACAAGAGCTACTACCCGGAAGAGGACCAGCAGTTCGAGAAGATCGTCGCGGATTTCGAGCAGCAGTCCGGCACCGACGTCGAGCTCAGCTTCTTCAACAACGAGGACATCCCGGTCAAGACGCTGGCGGCGCTGACCGCCGGCAACCCGCCGGACCTCGCCTTCGGCTTCCTGTTCGACCTCCAGCACACGTCGCGCTGGGCGTACGAAGGCCAGCTGGTCGACGTCTCGGACGTGATCGAGCCGATGAAGGACCAGTTCTTCGACTATGCCCTGAACTCGGTCTATCTGCTCAACGGCGAGACCGGCGAGCGCGCCTACTATGCTTTCCCGACGCAGCAGCAGACGGCGCACCTCCACGTCTGGGACAGCATCATCCAGGAAGCCGGCATGTCGATGGACGACATTCCGAGGACGTGGCACGAGTACTGGGAGTGGTTCTGCACCACCGGACAGGATGCCGGTCGTGAGGTGACCGGCGACCGCCGCTTCTATGGCGTCGGCCAGCCGATGAGCTCGTCCGCCTCGGACACCATCTTCCACTTCATGATGTTCATGAACGCCTTCAACGGCGAGTTCATCAACGAGCAAGGCGAGGTCGTCATCGACCAGCCCGAGAACCGGGACGCGCTGATCCAGGCGCTCGAGAGCTACACCATGCCGATGCGCGAGGGCTGCAACCCGCCGGGCTCGGTGAACTGGGGCGACGCCGACAACAACGTGAACTTCCTCAACAAGGTCACGTTGATGACGCCGAACCCGTCGATGTCGATCCCGGCGTCGCAGTACACCCAGAACCCCGAGAACTACACCACCAACATCAAGAGCATCGAGTGGCCGGACAAGCCGGACGGCGAGCCGATCGTCTACATGACGGCGATCAAGACGGCGGTGATCTTCCAGGACTCCGAGAACAAGGAAGGGGCCAAGGAGTTCATGAAGTTCCTGTACCAGCCCGAGAACATCGGGCCCTACCTCGAGGGCTCGATCGGCCGCTGGTTCCCGGTGATGCCCGAGCTCGCCGACTCGGAGTTCTGGACCGACACGGACGATCCGCACCGGAAGATCCACCGCGCCCAGTACATGGAGCGGCCGCAGAACGTGTTCCCGTTCGTCTACAACTACAAGTTCATCGAGATCATGGCCGAGAACGCGATCGGCAAGGCGGTCGGCGCCATGGTGATCGACGAT
>DASUSF010000163.1:0-9543 GCA_036375275.1 Geminicoccaceae bacterium
CGCCCAGACGCAGTTGAAGGTCGAGGGACCGCCGAGCACGTCGTAGGAGCTGAGCACGGTGTGGACCTTCGGATCCTCGCTGCGGAGCTCCTGGTACTGGAAGGGCGGGCTCGTGAAGTGGCCGGTGATCTCGGTCCCGCCGGAGGTCAGCGCCGCGACCCCGTCCGGATGCTTCATCGATACCGTGATGTCGTCGAGGGCATCGTACGGCTTGCCCGCCTGCTCGAGGGCCATCTGCATGGTGCGCGCCTGGATCGACACCTTGACCGAGGGGAGCGCGATGCGGTCGTCCGGACCGAAGTCCTCGATCGACTGGATCTCGTCCTTGTTGGTGTTGAGGTAGAGGGGCATCAGGTTGAGGCAGGCCACGCCCTTGACGTCGAGCGAGCCCTTGGTCCGGTCCCAGATGGTGAGCAGCGGCCCGACCCCGCCGGACGCGAAGTCGAGGTTGTCGCTGAGCAGCGCGTCGTTCATCGCGGCGCCGCCCGAGAACTGCAGCCACTCGGTCTTGACGTCCTCGAGGCCGAGCTCGGCCGCGTGCTTCTCGATCAGCCCGTGCTCGCGCATCATCTGCAGCGGCAGGTAGCCGATGCCGAACTGCTGCGCGACCCGGATCGTGTCGGTCTCCGCGACCGCCGGCGTGCCGCCACCGGTCAGGACCAGGGCCGCGATTCCAGCCGCCAGCGTGCCGGAGGTGAGCTTGGCGAGATCCATCGTGCCGTCTCCCGAGGTTGATGTTCTGCCGCGCCTCCCTTGCTTTGCCGGGGCCTGATGGCACGGTCTCCCTCAAGGGTCCTAGCACGGCCACCCAGAGGCGCAACAGCCACCGGGCGCACACCCGGCGGTGCCGCCTGCGGGCCGCGGGCTCCGGCGACCGGGCTGCTCAGTCGAGCAGCCCGAGCCGGCGCGCATCCGCCTCCACCATCCCGAGATCGTGCAGCAGATGATGCCGCATCGGCATCGTCGCCGCCCGTGCCCGGGCGCGGCGCCGCCGCTCGCGGCGGGCCTCCAGAGCCTGGCCGAGCCACCGCGAGCCGTGGCGCGCCAGCGCAGCCAGCGGATGCTCCATCTCGCGGAACGCGAGCGTCCCGACCTGTCCGCTCATCGTGGTCCCTCCACCAACTCCCGCCGGCGGCATGGTCCGCCGGACCCTCGCACTCTGCCGGCGTCCTGCTTCAGCCCGATGTCCGGCGCCGCCGCCAAGCGTTTCAGTTCTTTGCGGAGTGTTTCGGGACAGGCCGGAACGGACGGACGCGCAACCGGCAATGGCCTACCTATCGCGTGCCGCTCGGAGCGCGGGTCCGCTTGCCGAGGGTGCGGGCCCGGGCCTAACGTCGCGACAGCGCGCCCGGCGACGCCCGGCCGGTTCAGGGAAACCAACGACAGGGGGAAGAGGCATGCGACGCGAACTCGGCACCACCATCGTCATGGCGGCGCTCGTGAGCAGCGGGGCAGGGCTGGCTCAGGAGAGCCAGGACCTCGAGGAGATCACGGTCAAGGCGATCGGTCTGAACTCCAAGACGATCGTCAGCTTCGGCGACGAGAAGCCGTTCTGGGAGGAGACCATCCCGGCCGAGTCCGGGGGCAGGATCACGGTCCAGTTCGCGCCGATCGACCTCGCCGGCGTCAAGGACCCGCAGATCATGCGCATGACCTCGCTCGGGGTGACCGACTTCGGGGCCGGGGACATCTCCAAGATGGCGGGCGACAACCCGGTGTTCGAGGGCTGCGACCTCGCCGGCCTGGCGCTCGACATCGAGACCGCGCGCAAGGCATGCGAGGCCTGGGCGCCGGTCATGGGCGAGGTCATGGAGGAGCAGTTCAACGTCAAGCTCCTGGCGCTCGGCACCAACCCGCCGCAGGTGATCTGGTGCCGGGACGAGCTCGGCGGCATCGAGGACCTGGAGGGCCGGAAGGTCCGCGTCTTCAACAAGACCATGAGCGACTTCATCAACGCCGTGGGCGGGACCACCGTCAGCATGCCGTTCGCCGAGGTGGTACCGGCGCTGCAGCGGGGCGTGGTCGACTGCGCCGTCACCGGGTCGCTCTCCGGCAACACCGCCGGCTGGCCCGAGGTCTCCGACTTCCTCTATCCGATGTACATGGGCTGGAGCATCAACTACCAGTCGGTCAACCTGGACAGCTGGAACGGCTGGCCGGAGGCGGTCCAGGACTTCTTCGTCCAGGAGTTCGACGACTTCGAGGACAAGATGTGGGAGACGGCCGCCAAGGCCACGGCCGACGCCGAGAACTGCAACTTCGGCAAGGAGCCCTGCGAGATGGGCAAGATGGCCGACATGACGCTGGTCCCGGTCTCCGAGGAGGACAAGCAGAAGCACAAGCAGCTGATGCAGGACGTGGTCCTGGTCGAGTGGGCGAAGCGCTGCGGCCAGGAGTGCGCGCAGAAGTGGAACGAACTGGTCGGCCCGGTGGTCGGCCTCGAGATCCCGCTCGACCAGATCTGAGGTGCCGGCGCCACTCGCCGCCCATCGTTGCCTGGGCAGCGCCACGGGCCTGATCGCGACGCAAAGGCGCCGGTGCGCTGCACCGGCGTCCGACCGTCGGCAGGCGCCGCCTCGCGCGTGGCGCCAGGACGGCCTAGTTGGTCTTCTGCGTCAGCTGGTCGTACTCGTCCTTGAACGCCTGCAGGTCGTACTGCATGCCGTTCAAGACCGTGCTCCACTGCCGCGTCGTGGCGGCGGCGGCGACCGCTTCCCGGATCTCGGCCTCGCTCGCGCCGAGGGCGCGCGCCTTGTTGGTGTGGGCGTAGACGCAGTAGGTGCACGGGATCTGCGCCGCAACGCCGAGACTGATCAATTCGCGGGTCTTCGGGTCGAGGGCCGCGTCCTCGCCCTCCAGCACCCCCCGGGCTTCGAGGGCCGCCTGCAGCGCATGCTCGGGATAAGTCTGCTTGAAGAACTCAGGGGCATCCTGCGCCACGGCGGAACCGACCAGCCCCAAGGCGAGAAAAGACGCGGGCGAGGTCCGAAAATTCGATGAACCTCGACCGGCTACTCGAGCTGGCCTACCGCCTCGCCCGCTTCGGCGCCTGGTTCGGCGGCGGGCTGATCGTCGCCGCGGCGCTCCTGGTCGGGGTCGAGGTGGTGATCAGGAAGGCCTTCAACCTCACCATCGGCGGCGCCGACGAGCTCAGCGGCTTCGCGCTCGCAATCGCCACGACCTGGGGGCTCGCCTTCACCCTGCTCGAGCGGGCGCACGTCCGGATCGACAGCCTCTACATCCACCTGCCGGTGCGCGTCGCCGCGCTCCTCGACCTCATCGGGCTCGCGCTCTTCATCGGCTTCTTCGGCCTCGTGACCTGGCACGGCTACGGCGTGTTCGCGACCTCGCTCCGGGTCGGCG
The DNA here is from genome assembly GCA_036375275.1 of Geminicoccaceae bacterium. GTDB lineage: Bacteria > Pseudomonadota > Alphaproteobacteria > Geminicoccales > Geminicoccaceae > DASUSF01. The sequence goes on from DASUSF010000163.1 coordinate 3,364, forward strand.
CCCACTCGCTCTCGCCGCTCGGCACGCCCCTGGTGATCCCGCAGGCGCTCTGGGTCGTCGGCCTCGTCCTGTTCCTGGCGATCGCGACCCTGCTCCTGATCCGCGCCGCCCTCGCGTTGGTGCGAGGCGACCTCGGCACCATGCGCCGCCTGGTCGGCTCGCGCACGCTGACCGAGGAGATGGCCGCGGAGCTGGACCGCCCGGAGGACGCGGCCAGCGCCGCGGAGGTGCGGGCGCGGCGATGATCTGGGTCACCCTCGCCCTGCTCCTCGGGCTGCTCGCGCTGTCGTTCCCGGTCGCGGCGGTGCTCGGCATCGTCGGGCTCGCCCTCGACCAGCTCTACGCCTTCCTGCCGCTCTACCTCTCGCTCGGCGAGATGACCTGGGGCGCGTCGACCGACGTGATCCTGGTCGCGATCCCGATGTTCGTGCTGCTCGGCGAGATCCTGCTCCGGGCCGGCATCGCGGAACGCATGTACGCCGCGATGAGCCACTGGCTGTCCTGGCTGCCCGGCGGCCTGATGCACTCCAACATCGGCGCCTGCACGTTGTTCTCGGCGGTTTCCGGCTCCTCGGTCGCGACCGCGGCGACGATCGGCACGGTGGCGCTGCCCGAGATCGAGCGCGAGGGCTACGAGCCGCGCTTCTTCCTCGGCACGGTCGCCGCCGGCGGTACCCTCGGGATCCTGATCCCACCGTCGATCAACATGATCGTCTACGGCGTGCTGACCGACACCTCGATCCCGCAGCTCTACCTCGCCGGCATGCTCCCGGGCCTGGTCCTGGCGCTCCTGTTCATGGCGACCGTGCTGATCGGCTGCTGGCTCAGGCCGGCCTGGGGCGGCAAGACCCGCCGCTCGACCTGGCGGGCCCGGTTCCGGGCGCTTCCCGACCTGGTCCCGCCGCTCCTGATCTTCCTGCTCGTGATCGGCTCGATCTACGCCGGGCTCGCGACCCCGACCGAGGCCGCGTCGCTCGGGGTGATCGCGGCCCTGGTGCTCGCGGCGTGGCGACGCAAGCTCACGGTCGCGATGATGAAACGGGCCCTCGAGGGCACGATGCGGACCTCCGCCATGATCATGGCGATCCTGATCGCCGCGACCTTCCTCAACTTCGTGCTGACCGGGATCGGCCTGACCTCGCAGGTCAACGCGCTGGTCACCGACCTCGGCCTGACGCCGATGCAGACCCTGCTGCTGGTGGTGCTGTTCTATCTCGTGCTCGGCATGTTCATGGAGACGCTGACCATGATGGTCGCGACCGTGCCGATCATCACGCCGGTGATCGTCGGCCTCGGCTTCGATCCGGTCTGGTTCGGCGTCCTGATCATGCTGCTGGTCGAGACCGCGATGATCACGCCCCCCGTCGGGATCAACCTGTTCGTCGTCCAGGGCGTGCGCGGCACCGGCCAGATCCACGACGTGATGATCGGCGCGGCGCCCTTCGTGGTCACCCTCATGGTGATGATCGCGCTTCTGATCCTGCTCCCGGGCATTGCGCTCGTGCTCCCCGAGGCGCTCGCGCGTTAGTCTGTCATCGTGCTCACCGGAGGGGCGGCATGGATGACGACGACCTCGACGACGTGCGGGCGGCGCTCCAGCGGCAAGGCCTGACCGAGCGGGACGAGCGGCCGCGCTTCACCCGCCTGACCGGCGGCGTCAGCTCCGACATCTGGCGGGTGGATCTCCGCTCCGGCCCGGTATGCGTCAAGCGGGCGCTGGCCAGGCTCCGGGTCGAGCAGGACTGGTTCGCGCCGGTCGAGCGCAACGCGTACGAGGCGGCCTGGATGCGCCGGGCGGCGGCGGTGGTGCCGGAGGCCGTGCCGGAAATGATCGCCCAGGACCGCCAGGCGGGCGTCCTGGTCATGGCGTATCTGGATCCGGCCAGCCACCTCAGCTGGAAGGCGGAGCTGCTCGAGGGTCGGGTGGACCAGGGGGTGGCTGCGGCGGTGGGCGACCGGCTGGGACGGATTCATGCCGCCACCGCGGACGATGCCGCCGTGGCGCGCGCCTTCCGGACCGACCGGATCTTCTACGAGATCCGGCTCGAGCCCTATCTGGTCGCCACCGGCCGCGCCCATGCCGACATCGCCGGCGCCCTGCAGACCCTGGTCGAGGTCACCGCCGGCACCAGGCGCTGCCTGGTCCACGGCGACGTCAGCCCGAAGAACATCCTGATCGGGCCGTCGGGCCCGGTCTTCCTCGACGCCGAGTGCGCCTGGTATGGCGATCCGGCCTTCGACCTCGCCTTCTGCCTGAACCATCTGCTGCTCAAGGGGGTGCACCGGGCCGCCGACGCCGGACGCTACCTTGCCGCCTTCCGGTCCCTGACCAGCCATTACCTCGCGCACGTGACCTGGGAGGAGAGCGACGACCTCGAGGGCCGGACGGCGCGGCTGCTCCCGGGGCTGTTCCTCGCCCGGATCGACGGCAAGTCGCCGGTCGAGTACCTGACGGACGAGGCGGCTCGGGAGCGGGTGCGCTGGATCGCGCGGGAGCTGATCGAGGCGCCGCCCGCCGGCCTGATCGACGTCCGGACCGTCTTCGCGAAGGAGATCGGCCTGTGAGCGGACCAACGATCCGGAAGGTCGCGGGGCGGCGGGTCTGGGACAGCCGGGGCCGGCCGACGGTCGAGGCGGAGGTGACGCTCCAAGGCGGCGCCTCGGGCCGCGCCATCGCCCCCGCCGGCGCCTCGACCGGATCCGGTGAGGCGCTCGACCGGCGGGACGGCGGCAGCGCGTTCGGCGGGCTCGACGTGCGGGGCGCGGTCGATGCGGTGGAGCGGGTGATCGCGCCCGCGCTCCTCGGGCTGGACGCGGCCGATCAGGCGCTGGTCGACCGGACGCTGATCGAGCTCGACGGCACGCCGGACAAGACCCGGCTCGGCGCCAACGCGACGGTCGCGGTCTCGATGGCGGTCGCGCACGCCGCCGCGGCGGCGGCCGGCGTGCCGCTCTGGCGTCATCTCCTTCCGGCGAGCCACGGCCCTGCCCTGCCGGTGCCGGAGATCCAGATCTTCGGCGGCGGCGCGCACGCCGGGCGGCGGATCGATGTCCAGGACTTCATGGTGGTCTGCCCGGGGGCGTCGAGCTTCGCTGAGGCGCTGGACTGGACCGCCGAGGTCTACCGGCACGCGGGCCTGCTCATGGCGGACGCCGGCAAGCTGAAGGGGGTCGCCGACGAGGGCGGCTTCTGGCCGGAGTTCGGTTCCAACGAGGAGGCGCTCTCGCTGCTGGTGCGGGCGATCGAGCGGGCCGGCCGGCGACCGGGCGAGGAGGTCGCGATCTCGCTCGATGTGGCGGCCTCCGAGCTCGGCCGCGGCGGCGTCTACCGGCTCGGCCTCGAGAGGAAGGAGCTCGACACCGGCGGCATGATCGACCTGCTCACGGGCTGGCTCGCCCGCTACCCGATCCGGATGATCGAGGACCCGCTGGCCGAGGACGACGCCCCGGGCTTCGCCGCCTTCATGAGCGGGGCGCCCGCCGGGATCCTGGTCGTCGCCGACGACCTCGCGGTGACCGACGCGGCGCGGGTCCGCGACCTCGCGGCGGGCGGCGCGGCCAACGCCCTCCTGATCAAGCCCAACCAGCGCGGCACGCTGAGCGAGGCGCGGGAGGCCTGGGCCGCGGCGCGCGAGGCCGGCTGGAGCGGGATCGTCTCGGCGCGCTCGGGCGAGAGCGAGGACGTGACCATCGTCCACCTCGCGGTCGGCTGGGGTGCGCCCTTCCTCAAGGTCGGCTCCTTCGCCCGCTCCGAGCGCATGGCGAAGTGGAACGAAGGGCTCCGGATCGAGGAGGCGCTCGGCCAGGATGCGCGCCTCGCCCGGCCGGCTGGCTGGAGCCGGTCCTGAACCTCGGCGGGGTCCGGCCCGGGACAGGCGAGGCTGCGGACCTCGGCCTGCTCCTGGTCGGTCTCGCGGCCATCGGCTTCGGCCTCCGGGCACCGTTCGCGCGCTCTGCGTTCGCGGCGGGCCTGACGCCGGAGGCGGCGAGTGCCTTGACCATCGTCCCGACCGCGCTGGTCTGTCTGCCGTTCGTGATCAGGCGCTACGGTCCGGGCGACCGGGCGGCGCTCCGGCTCGCGTGCTGGGCCGTCCTGACCGGCGTTCTGGTCGCGGTCGGCAACGTCGCCTACATGCGCGCGCTCGACGGCCTCCCGGTCGCGACCGCGACCCTCATCTACTTCTCCTACCCGCTGTTCGTGATCGGGCTCGGGTGGCTCACCGGCGGCCTCGCGCTCCGGCCCCGCGCGCTGCTCGCGGCCGGCCTGATCCTGGCCGGCTGCGCCGCGGTGCTCTCGCCGGACGAGCTCCGGGGCCTCGACGCCCGGCTGGTCGCGCTCTGCTTCGCGGCGCCGCTCAGCTATGCCGTCCTGGTCCTCCTGCTCGCCCGGAGGCTGATCGGGCTCAGCCTGCCGGTCCGGCTCGGGTTGATCACGCTCGGCGCTTCGGTCGTGCTGGTTCCGGCCGCGCTCTTCGGCAGCCTCGGCTCCGCGCCGGTGCCGGGCGCCGACCTCTGGCTCGGGGCGCTAGGACTGGTCGTGGTCTGCGGCTTCGTCCCCCAGCTCGCGACCACGGTCGGGATCCCCCTCGCCGGCGCCGACCGCGCGGCGATCGCGGGCGCGGTCGAGCTGGTGGTGGCGTTGCTCGCGGGCTGGTTCCTGCTCGGCGAAGCGGCGAGTGCCGGACAGGTGGTCGGGGCGCTGCTGATCGGCGGCGCGGTCCTCCTGGCGCGGAATCGGCCCGCCGAGTCGAAACGAGCGCGAGGCTCGGCCGTTTAGAGCAGTCGAGGAGGCTCCTTCCACGCCTGCGGATCTCTGGCGAGAAATTCATGGCCAAGCGTGAAGTCGACGTCGCGATCATCGGAGCCGGCACGGCCGGGCTCGCGGCCTATCATGCGGCGCGGGCACACTCCCGGAACGTCGTCCTGATCGAAGGCGGGCCCTATGGCACCACCTGCGCCCGCACCGGCTGCATGCCATCCAAGCTCCTGATCGCCGCCGCGGACGCGGCGCACGCCGTGCGCGAGGCCGGCGTGTTCGGGGTCCACGCGGAGGGGCCACGGATCGACGGGCGCGCGGTCATGGCCCGGCTCAGGCAGCACCGCGACCGCTTCGTCGGCCATGTCGTCGAGGCCGTGGAGGCGTTCCCGGAGGACCGCCGCGTGCGCGGCTTCGCCCGGTTCATCGCACCGCACCGGCTGGCGGTCGGCGAGGCCGGCGACGAGATCGAGGCCCACCGGGTCGTGATCGCGACCGGCTCGGAGCCGATGATCCCGGGCGACCTCGAGGGCGCCGGGTCGCGGCTGCTGACCAGCGACGACCTGTTCGAGATCGACGACCTGCCGCAGTCGGTCGCGGTGTTCGGCGCCGGCGTGGTCGGGCTCGAGCTTGCCCAGGCGCTGCACCGGCTCGGCGTCCGGGTCCGGCTGTTCGGGCTCGGCGGTCTGGTCGGTCCGCTGAGCGACCCGGCGGTGGTGAGCTACGCCTGCCGCTGCCTGGCGGGCGCCTACCCGTTCGATGCGGACGCCGAGGTCCGACAGGTCCGCGAGCACGATTCCGCCGTCGAGGTGACCTTCGTCGAAGGCGGGCGGGAGCGGGTCGAGCGCTTCGACCGGCTGCTCGCCGCAACCGGCCGGAAGCCCCTGATCCAGGGCCTGGACCTGGAGAACGCGGGGCTCGAGCTCGGCGACCAGGGGATGCCGGTGTTCGACCGGAGCACGATGCAGTGCGGCGACAGCCACGTCTTCATCGCGGGCGACGCCGACGCCGCGCTGCCGGTGCTGCACGAGGCGGCGGACGACGGGCGGATCGCCGGCGACAACGCGGCCCGCTTCCCCGACGTCCGGGTGCACCGCCGGCGCGCCCCGCTCACCATCCTCTTCAGCCGGCCGGAGATCGCGCTGGTCGGCGACGGGTGCGAAGCGCTCGGGGAGCGCGAGGTCGATTTCGCCATCGGCGAGGTCTCCTTCGAGGACCAGGGCCGGGCGACGGTGACCAACCATGCTACAGGGCTGCTCAGGGTGTACGGCGAGCAGCGCAGCGGAAAATTCCTCGGCGCCGAGATGATCGCGCCGGACGGCGAGCATCTCGCCCACCTGCTCGCCTGGGCGTTGCAGCGGGAGCTCACGGTCCAGGAGATCCTCGACCTGCCATACTACCACCCGACGGTGGAGGAGGGGCTG
>DASUSF010000164.1:0-2473 GCA_036375275.1 Geminicoccaceae bacterium
ACAACCTGACCCTGGTCCATGCGACCCTGGGAGTCCGCGCGCCGGCGAAGGTGCCGACGGGGAGCGGGTTTCCGGCATGGCTTCCGGCACGGCTCGAACATGGCGGAGAGGGATGAAGGATCCCTCGATCTGCACCGAGCCTCCCGGCACGGCCGGCGCCGCGCGGTCGCCATGGCAAGTGTGGCGCCGCACGGGAGGCCAGCCAGCAGCCGCGGGTTCCGAAGCCCGGCGAGCGCGCAACTTGCGGACGGTCCCAGCTTCGACAGGTGGCCCCGGAGCCTCTTTGGAGGCGTTCCGGCTCCGCCGGGGCCGGCGCTTGCGGCTTCACCTCTCGTCAACCTCGTCGCGGCATCCTGACCGTGGTCGATGCGATCCTCGGACTCCGTGCCGCGGCGAGGGTGCCTTCGGGCGAGCGGATTTCCACCATGGCCATCGGCATGCTTCGAGGGTGGCGGAGAGGCATGAAGAAATCCTTGCTGCGGCGCGTGCCGGCGCCCTCCGTGTAGGCCGAGTCCCGCGGCGCGGCACGCGGCGGGTCGCGCTCCGCGTGAGCCGGGGGAGCGGCCGCACCTTCTCGATCTCGCGAACGACCGGTCTGGACCGGTCCCGGTTCCGGCTTCGACAGGCGACCCCGGAGCCACGCAGGGGGCGTTCCGGCTCCGCCGGGGCCGACGCCCGCCGGTTTACCGTTCGTCAACCTATCTCCGGCACCCTGACCCTGGTCCATGCGACCCTGGGAGTCCGCGCGCCGGCGAGGCTGCCATCGGGCGAGCGGATTCCCAGCATAGCCATCGGCATGCTTCGAGGGTGGCGGACGAGGGTGAAGGAACCGTTGAGGCGCCATGGAGCCCTCGCGGCGCGCCACCCCGAGCGACGTGCCGCCCGCGCGCCCCGCGAGGTCGCGGCGGTCGACGTGGTGCCCGTCGTGAGGCGCCGCAGCCCGGCCGGCGGCGCCTGGCTCGGGCGGACGCCGAACGTGGGGCAGCCGCCGAACGTCGGGCAGCGGCACGACCCGACGCTCCCTCCTCCGTCCAGATCCGGGCGGTAGCGATGGACGGGCTCGCCTTCGACATCGCCCACATGCTCGCCGGCGGCCTCGTCCTGGTGAGCTTCATGATGCTCTACCAGGACCGGCTCTACGCGCTGCTCAACGTCTTCGCCCTGCACGCCTTCGTGCTGACCCTCTCGGTCGCCTGGCAGGCCACGATCCAGGGCGCGCCGCACCTCTACGTCACCGCTGCGATCGCCCTCGTGTTCAAGGCGATCGTCATCCCGGTCGCGCTCCACCGGATCATCCAGCAGCTCGGCATCCATCGCCAGATCGAGACCGTGGTCGGCATCGGCCTCACCATGCTCGCCGGCATGGGGCTGGTCGCGCTGGCGATGGTGGTGATGCTCCGGGTGACCGCCGCCGCCGACCCGCTGGCGCGCGAGGACCTCGCGTTCGCCCTGGCGGTCGTGCTGCTCGGGCTGCTGCTCATGGTCACCCGGCGCAACGCGGTCAGCCAGGTGGTCGGCTTCATGTCGCTGGAGAACGGGCTGGTCCTGGCCGCGACCGGGGCCAAGGGCATGCCGCTGGTGGTCGAGATCAGCGTCGCGTTCTCGATCCTGATCGCCTTCATCGTGATCGGCATCTTCCTGTTCCGGATCCGCGAGCGCTTCGATTCCGTGGACGTGCAGGTGCTCGAGCGCTACCGCGGCGAACGCCGGTGAGCGGGCTCCCGCTCGATGCCGTCGGCGCGGTGCTGGTCATCCCGCTCGGCGCGGCGGCGCTGCTCGCGCTGCTCCCGGGCTACCGCCTGACCGCCCGCCTCAACGTGCTCGCCAGCCTGCTCACCCTGCTCGCCGCGCTGTCGCTGCTCGTGAGCGACTGGCCGCAGCCGGGACGCTATCTCCTGATCGACGATCTCAGCATCGTCTTCATCGCGCTGAACACCTTCGTCGGCTTCACCACCGCGCTCTTCAGCGCAAGCTACATCGACCACGAGCTCGCGACCGGCCGGCTGACCCCGACCCACCTCCGCTTCTATCATGCGATGTACCAGGTGCTGATGTTCGCGATGAACCTCGCGCTCGTGGCGAACAACATCGGCCTGATGTGGGTGGCGGTCGAGCTCGCGACCCTCACCACCGTGCTCATGGTCGGCATCTACCGCACCCACGAGGCGCTCGAGGCGGCCTGGAAGTACTTCATCCTCGGCAGCGTCGGCATCGGGCTCGCGCTGTTCGGCACCATCCTCGTCTACATGGCCGCGCAGCCCGTGGTCGGCGAAGGCCAGGATGCGATGATCTGGACCGTGCTGCTCGAGCGGGCCTCGGCGTTCGAGCCGGACCTGCTCAACGTCGCCTTCGTCTTCCTGCTGCTCGGCTACGGCACCAAGGTCGGCCTCGCCCCGCTGCACGCCTGGCTGCCGGACGCGCACGCCGAAGGCCCGACGCCGATCTCGGCGGTGCTCTCGGGCCTGCTCCTCAA
>DASUSF010000165.1:0-7757 GCA_036375275.1 Geminicoccaceae bacterium
GAAGGGCGCGACCTCGAGCCCGTCGTAGCCGAGCGCCCGGGCGAGGGCGCACTGCTCCTCGAAGCGCAGATCCCGGACCACCTCGTTGCACAGGCTGATCCTCATGGTGCGCCCTCGCGGTTCCGGCCCAGCAGGCCCGACACCGTCCGCCGAACCGCGCCGAAGCTCAAGAGCACGGTGATCAGGATCGTGATCCAGAGCACCGCGCTGATCGGACGGGTGAAGAACGGGCCGAGGTCGCCGTCGGTCAGCACGAGGCCGCGCCGGAGGCTCTTGTCGAGGATGTCGCCGAGCACCAGGCCGAGGACCAGCGGCGCCATCGGGTACCTCATCTCGCGCAGCACGAAGCCGAGGATGCCGAAGCCGAGCATCACCCAGATGTCGAACAGCCGGCTCGCGATCGCGAACGAGCCGATCGTGCACAGGATGAAGATCGCCGGCATCAGGCGCTCGCGCGGCACGGCGAGGACCAGGAGCAGCGGCCGGGTCAGGACCAGGCCGTAGAGCAGGATCGCGAGGGTGGCGAGCAGCATCATCGCGACCACGTCGTGGATGAAGGTCGGGAACTCGATCATGATCAGCGGCCCGGGCCGGACGCCATGGATGAACATCGCGGCGAGCAGGACCGCCGCCGGCGCCGAGCCCGGGACGGCGAGCGTCAGGACCGGGATGATCGCGCCCGGCACCGCGGCGTTGTTGCCGGTCTCGGCGGCCATCAGGCCCTCGACCGAGCCCCTCCCGAACTGGTCCTTCTCGCGGCTCGCCCGGCGGGCCGCGGCGTAGGATGCCCAGGCGCCGAGGTCCTCGCCGACGCCCGGGATGATCCCCATGGTCGTGCCGATCACGCCGGAGCGGATGATGGTCCGCCAGTAGCGGACGAGGTCGGCGAGGCGCGGGATGACGCGGTCGGTCGCGGCGCGGACCACCTCGGCGGCCGGCTGCTTCATCACGATCAGCACTTCCGAGAAGCCGAACGCTCCGACCAGCGCCGGCAGCAGCCCGATGCCGCCCGCGAGGTCGGTGCTGCCGAAGGCGAAGCGGGGGTAGGCGTGGATCCCTTCCTGGCCGATCATCGCGACCATCAGGCCGAGGAAGCCCGCGATCCAGCCCTTGATCGGGTCATCGAGCGCGGTCAGGTGCCCGGAGATGACGATCCCGAACACCGCCAGCCAGAAGAACTCGAAGGCGCCGAAGCTGAGCGCGAACTCGGCGAGCACCGGGGCGATGGTGGCGAGCGCCAGGATGCCGATCAGCGTGCCGAGCACCGAGCCCGAGGTCGCGATGCCCATGGCGCGCCCGGCCTCGCCGCGCCGCGCGAGGGGGAAGCCGTCGAGGGTGGTCGCGGCATTGGCCGGGGTGCCCGGGATGTTGAGCAGGATCGCGCTCCGGCTGCCGCCGTAGATCGCGCCGACGTACATGCAGATCAGGATCAGGATCGCGTCGCCCGCGGCCATCTTGAAGGTCAGCGTGGTGAGCAGGGCGACGCCGAGGGTCGCGGTCAGGCCGGGCAGCATGCCGACCGTGATCCCGAGCAGCGTCGCCCAGAGCACGTTGAAGAGCGCGCCCGGCCGGAGGAAGCCCTGGAGCGCCGTCAGGAGGTCGAGCAGCCCCTCCGGCACGGCGCTCAGGGCAGCCGGACCAGGAAGATCTCCTGGAAGACGTAGGTCACGACGGCCGCGAGCAGGGCGGCATAGAGCAGCGCCAGGGCGATCCGGCGGAGCCGGCCCGCCACACCCTTCGGCCACTCGAACAGGATCACGAAGCCGGCCGCGAACACGAAGGTCGCGAGCCAGAACGGCACCCGCCCGACCAGGCCCGCGGCGTAGCCGAGGGTCAGGAGGAGGGTGAGCGCGACCCGGCGCGCGGCGTCGTCGGCCAGGAAGCGGACCTCGAGGCCCCGGAGCCGCCAGCCGCCCGCCCGCGCCGCGCGCGCGGCGAGCATCGCCCCGAGCGCCGCGATCACCGCCGCGAGCGCCGCCGGCACGAGGCCCGGCACCGTGTAGGGATTGATGTTGCGCTCCTCGAAGCGCGGCATGTCGAGGCTGATCAGAAGCGCCCCGATGCCGAGCGCGGCCAGGATCAGGCCCGTGATGAAGTCGGCGCGGACCATGGGCGGCGGCTTCCAGATCCCGTCAGGCGAGCCAGCGTTCGAGGTTGGCGGCGACGAAGGCGTCGTCGTCGAGGTCCGGGTACGCCGCCTGGACGCGGTCGATCTCCTCGCTCTGGCCCGGGCTCAGGCCCTCCTCCGGGTCGAGGCACCAGATGCCGTCGAGCAGCCCCTGCCGGCGCAGCACCTCGTGGACCCCGGCGATGCAGCCGCGGAAGTCGTTGGCGACATCGAAGAAGGCGCCGTTGGCGTCGGTCACCGCGGCGTCGAGCGCGAGCAGGTCGGCGGGGACGAGGTCGCCCGTCGCATGGCGGCTGATCCGCTCGACGTAGCCGACCGCGCTCCGGGTCCAGACGCACCAGTGGCCGAGCAGCCCGCCCCGAAAGCGGACGGTCACGAGATCCTCGCTCCGCCGGATTCGGAACGGCGTGAGCAGGTCGAGGACGATGTGGTCGTCGTTGCCGGTGAGCAGCGTGATCCGCTCCTCCACGCCGGCCTCGACCACGCCCCGGACCACGTCCAGGGTGCGGTAGCGGTTGAAGGGCGCGACCTTGATCGCGACGACGTTCGGGATGGTTGCGAACCGGCGCCAGAACGAGGCCGGCAGCACGACCCCGCCGACCGCAGGCTGCAGGTAGAAGCCGATGAGGGGGATCGCCGCGGCGACCGCCGCGCAGTGCTCGATCAGTTCGTCCTCGGAGGCGCCGCGGAGCGCGGCGAGGCTGAGCAGCCCGGCGTGGTAGCCGAGGGCGAGGGCGATCCCGGCCTCGGCGAGGGCCTGCCGGGTCGGGCCGACCAGGCCCGCGATCATGACCGGGCGCCGCTCGCTCCAGGCCGCCGCGGTCTCGGCCGCGATCCGGAGCACCGGCTCGTAGAGCCCGGCTTCGCGGATCTGGAACTGGGTGGTGTGCACGCCGACCGCCAGCCCGGAGACGCCGGCGTCGATGTAGTAGCGGGTCAGCGCCCGCTGCCGCCGTGCGTCGAGATCGCGCCGTGCGGTCAGCGCGAGCGGGTGGGCGGGGATGACCCCGCCGTTCCCGAGCGCCGTCCGCACGTCCGACGGCAGATCTTCAGCATCCAGAGCCATGCGGCCGGCTCCCCGAGCAGCGGCCGGCAGGCTTCGCTCCCGAAGCCCGGCTTGTCAAGCGGGGGCTCGACGGGAGCCGCCGAGCCCCGCGCCGGTCACGCGGCCTTTCGCGCGACCTCGGGGATGTCGGCCCGGTGGATCCCGGTGTCGGCCAGCTCGGGGTCGCTGTACGCGGTCAGCTCGTCGTGCACCATCCGCTGCCGCCGGCGCCGCGAAAGCGACCGCTCGAGCGGCCGGATCAGGGGCGAGAGCATGCGCGCGACGGTGCCGCCGAGCCGCCTCGCGCCGTCGGCCATCGCCTGTGCGCGCAGCTGCCGGGCCTCCGTCATGTGGCGCCGGATCTGGTCGTGGAACTGCTCGTTGGTGAGCCCGTCTTCGGCGGGCGTGTAGCCATGGAGGGCGGTCATCGGCATCTCCTTCAGTGCGAGATGAGCAGAGCGCGCCTCCCAGAACGTCCTGCCAGAGATAGGTCTTCGGACCCGGGCACGACCACCGACAGAATTGCAACGCTGCACTGTCCGGAAGCACCGGCCGCAGCCGCGCGCCACCCAGATCTGCCGCGCGACTATGCAGGCCAAGCAGAAAGCAGGGTGTGCCGGGCGAGGAGCTGCACGCCGTCTATGCAGAACTGGGAAGCAGCTAATCAGAGAGACAGTAGGACGGCAGCCGATAGATCTCCCGGATGCGCGATCCGCGCTCGACGGCGGCCTGCTCGAGGCGCGCATACCGGCCGCCGCTGAAGGCGCGGCAGTCGCGCGCCACGCCGCGGTGGACCATCACCGCGCCGACGTCGCGGACATCGACGTAGCAGATGGCGACGCAGCGGTCGTAGGTGCCTTCGCCCGTCAGGTCGCACCAGAGGGTCTCGTTCCGCACCAGCTTCTTCATGGTCCGGGTGGCCTTCCGGCCGCCGCGCTCGTCGCGCTCGGGTGCCGCCACGCCGTCGAGACGGATCGGCAGCCCGCCGACCTCGATCGTGTCGCCGTCCCGGACGTGGGTCACCCGGTCCTCGATCGAGATCCTCGCGCAGGCGCGGTCGCCATTCCCGAGGCCGACCCCCTCGTCGCCCGGCGCACCGTCGCCGTGGCAATGGTATTGGCCGGTCGCGGATTCGGTGTGGCAGCCGTCCGCGTCGAGGCCGCCGCCGTGGCCGCGGGCCGGAGAGGACGCGGCGCTCGCCGCGAGAGCGAGGGCGAGCACGAACACCACGGTCGGCTTCGGGCTGATTCCCTTCCGGGTCCGCAGGCGCGCGGGATAGCCGGGCATATGCGTTTCCTCAATCTTGTTTGCTTCGTTGGGTTGTTTGCTTGCGCCGGGACGTTTCCATCCGCGGCGGCGAAAATCCGACTCTACGTCAGGCGATGCGGGAATTGTACCAGCAGCATCATCCGCCGAGCAACCTGCGAGCGCCGTACCCGATGGCGCGCCGTTCGCTCGGGTGGTCCCGCCCTGGCGCATGATGCGGCCGCTTCCTCGGGCCGGCAGGTGGTTCCACCCGCCTGGAAAACGGTCTACGGCAGAGGCGAGCGGGCCTTCGGGAGCGGACGATGACCGGCGTGGCGGACGTGGTGGTGATCGGGGCCGGGGCGGCCGGCATCGCCGCCGGGAGGGCGCTCCGCGCTGCCGGGCTCGACGTCGTCGTTCTCGAGGCCCGGGACCGCATCGGCGGCCGCTGCCACACCGACACGACCAGTCTCGGGGTGCCCTGGGACCGGGGCGCGCACTGGCTGCACGACGCCGAGCGCAACCCGATGCGGGCCCACGCCGAGCGGCTCGGGGTGCGCTACAGCCGGGGGCCGCGCCGCTTCCTGGTCCGCCGGTCGCAGGGCTTCGCGGAGCCCGACTGGGTCGAGCAACTGGAGGCGTGGATCGATCGGGCCTTCGCTGCGGTCGCCGCGGCCGGCGAGCGGGGCGAGGACCGTCCGGCGAGCGAGGTCGTACCGGCGCATCCACGCTTCCGGCCGCACTTCCGGGCGATGTTCGATTCCCGGTTCGCGGCGTTCAACGGCGTCGAGCCGGAACGCATGTCGACCCTCGACTACGCCCGCTCGATCGACGGCGCCAACTGGCCGGTGCTGGACGGCTACGGCGCGCTGCTGGCGGCTCTGGCAACGGAGCTGCCGGTCGAGCTCAGGACCCCGGTCGAGGCCGTGCGCTTCGGCGGGCGGAGCGTCGGGATCGAGACCGCGCGCGGCACCCTCGAAGCGGCTGCAGCCGTGATCACGGTCCCGACCGCCGTTCTCGCCGCCGCTGACATCGCGTTCGATCCGGCCCTGCCGGCGGCGCACCGGGACGCCTTCGACGCGCTGCCGCTCGGCGAAGCCAACAAGGTCGCCTTCGCCTTCGAGCGCAACGTCTTCGGGCGCGAGGATCACCACTTCCTGGCGTTCGAGCACGACACCCTGGCGGCGACCCGCTTCGACGTCCGGCCGGCCGGGCGGAACCTCGCGATCGCCTACTTCGGTGGCCGCTTCGCCCGCGAGATCGAGGCGGCCGGCGAGGCCGCGATGCGGGAGTTCGCCCTGAGCCGGCTGCGCTCGGCCTATGGCGCCGACCTCGTCCGCGAGGTCCGAAGCGTCGCGTGCACCGGCTGGTGCGGCGACGTCCATGCCCGGGGCGGCTACTCCTGCGCCCGCCCCGGGCGGGCGGACGCGCGCAGGACGCTGTCGGAGCCGGTCGCGGAACGCCTGGTCTTCGCCGGCGAAGCGGCCTCGATCACGGCCTACGGCACGGTTCACGGCGCCTGGCAGAGCGGCGAGGCGGCCGCCGGAAGGGTGGTCGGGATGCTGCGGGCGCAGGGAGCGCGGCCGGCGTCCCTACACCAGGCCGGATCGCCGCTGATGTGATCTGTCTCACAGCAACCTTCGTGTCGCACCCGGTACGATCCTCCGCGAAAAGCGCCCCGCGGGGAGACAACAACATGATGGGACAGGTCGGCACACAGGTGGTGAGCATTCTGGAAGCGGCGGGGACCCGTTTCCTCGAGCCGGAGGCACCGGAGACGCACACGCTCTTCCTGCTGCACGTCGGCGGAGCGTCCAGCATTCGCGATTACGATGCCTGCCAGACCTACTGGCGGCGGGTGCAGTTTCTTCTGGACACCTTCTTCAGCGCGGAGCAGCGCGCGCTGATCTGCGACGAGCTGCTGGCGAAGCTGAGCTTCGTCGGGCGGCGCGACGCATACGATTTCCTCGCCGAGGCGCTGGCCGAGCGGCGCCTGCAGGAGATGCGCGGCGCGCTCACCGATGCCTGAGGCGGGGCGGCCCCGGCCGGGGCGGGCCGGCCGGCGGCCGCTCAGGCCTTCTCGACGCTCATTGCCAGCGTGTACTCGTCCGTTCGCGGCACATACCGCAGATCCGGGCGGGTGCCCCACGTGTTGACCTGGAAGTGGAGCGGGATGATCGCATAGTCCTCCATGGCGAGCCTGGTGGCATCCTGGAGCAGCTTCTCGCGCTTGGCGTCGTCGACCGTCGCGAGCGCCTCGTCGATCAGCCGGTCGACGTCGGGATTGGAGTAGCGGCCCCGGTTCGACGCCCCCATGCCCCGGTCGGGGTCGTGGGTCGCGATCAGCGACTTGAGCGGTGAACTCGCCTCGCCCGTCCCCGATCCCCAGCCGACCAGGATGAAGCTGAAATCGAGGTTGGAGGCGCGCGAGAAATAGACCGAGCGCGGCATGGTCTCGACCGCCGTCCGGATGCCGACCCGGGTCAGGAACTGGGCCACCGCCTGGGCGATCTTGTCGTCGTTGATGTAGCGGTCGTTGGGCCCGTGAATGGTCATCTCGAACCCGTCCGGGCAGCCGGCCTCGGCGAGCAGCTCCTGCGCCCCCTCGGGATCGAAGCCTTCGGGATCGAGCCCCTCGAGGGTGCCGAAGAAGCCCTCGGGCAGGAGCTGGCCGGCCGGGATCGCGAGCTCCTCCATGATCCGGTCGACGATCGCCTGGCGGTCGATCGCCTTGCTGATCGCCTGGCGGACCCGGACGTCCTTCAGGGGATTGGTGATGCCCTCCTCGCAGGCGCTGGCGTCGACGAACGGCGACTCGTCGCGGTCGCTGTCGAGGTGCAGGTAGATCACCCGGTTGGAGATGCCCGAGCTGAGGTTGACGTCGGGGTTGTCCTTGAGCTGCGGCACGTCGGTGGTCGGCACCTCGGCGATCACGTCGACGTCGCCCGCGAGCAGGGCCGCGACCCGGGACGGGCCGGCCGTGATCGGCCGCATCGTGACCCGCTCCCATGCCGGCGCGCCGCCCCAGTAGTCCTCGTACGCCTCGAGCACGATCCGGTCCCCCGGGACCCACTCGACGAAGCGGTAGGGGCCGGTGCCGATCGCCGCCGCGCCCGAGTTGAAGTCCTCGGTGCTGACGTCCGCCCCCACCTCGTTCGAGATGATCGCGACCGTCGAGAGGTCGTTCGGCATGAGCGGGTAGGGGGTCGCCGTCCTCAGCCGGACGGTCAGGTCGTCGACCACCTCGATGGCGGTGATCTGCTTGAGGTAGGTGCCGTAGCCGGACGGGCTGTTCGGGACGTCCGGCGCGCGCTCGAAGCTGAACGCCACGTCCTCGGC
>DASUSF010000166.1:0-3375 GCA_036375275.1 Geminicoccaceae bacterium
CGGGAACGGACAGACGCCGCTCGCGGCACTCGCGAGCGGCCTCGCGGTCCCGACCGCCGGCACGCTCCGCCTCAAGGGCCGCGCCGTCGGGCGCGCCGACCCGCGGGCCCTGGTCCGGGACGGCGTGGCGCGGGTTCCGGAGGACCGGCACGAGGTCGGCGTGATCGCGGACATGACGGTCGGCGAGAACGCGGTCTCCGAGCGCTACGCCGGCCCGCCGTTCAGCCGCGCGGGCTGGCTGAGCGGCAGGACGATCCGGGCTTATGCCCGGGACCTGATCGCGCGCTTCCGGGTGCAGGCGCCGGGACCCGATGCGCCGGTCCGCCTGCTCTCCGGCGGCAACATGCAGAAGCTGATCCTGGCGCGCGCGCTGACCGGAGAGCCGGACCTGATCCTCGCCCACCAGCCGACCCGCGGCCTCGACGTCGGCGCCATCGCCGAGGTCCACCGGCTGCTGCTCGAGGCCCGGGCGCGTGGCGCGGCGATCCTCCTGATCAGCGAGGACCTCGACGAGCTGCTCGCGCTCGCGGACCGGATCGGGGTGCTCTACCGGGGCCGCCTGAGCCCGCCCGAGCCGGCGGGAGAGCTCGATCTTGCCAGCCTCGGGCTCCTGATGAGCGGCGGCAGCCGGGACGCGCATGCGGCTTGAGCCCCGGGCGCGGGTGCCGCTCTGGCTCGGGCTCGCGGCCCCCGTCGCCGCGATCGGCTTCGCGCTCCTGCTCTGCTCCCTCCTGATCGTCTGGGCCGGGAAGCCGGTCGCCCAGGCCTACGGGCTGGTGCTGAACGGCGCGCTCGGCTCGCGCTTCGCGCTGACCGAGACCCTGACCCGGGCGACGCCGCTGATCTTCACCGGCCTCGCGGTCGCGGTCGCGTTCCGCGCCCGGCTCTGGAACATCGGTGCGGAAGGGCAGTTCTTCGCCGGCGCCATCGCGGCGAGCTGGCTCGGCACCATGGCCCTGCCGCTGCCGGCGGTGGTGCTGGTGCCGCTCCTGTTCCTCGCCGGCGCGCTCGCCGGCGGGCTGCTCCTGCTCGGCCCGGCGCTGATGAAGCTCCGCCTCCAGGTCGACGAGGTGGTGACGACCCTGCTGCTCAACTTCGTCCTGATCCTGGTCGTCGACTGGCTGATCTTCGGCCCCTGGAAGGATCCTATGGCGCTCGGCTGGCCGCAGGGCCCGCCGGTCGTGGCCGAGGCGCGCCTGCCGAAGCTGCTCGCGCGCTCGAGCGTCCACGTGGGGCTGCTGATCGGCCTCGGGCTCGCCGTCGCGGCGTGGCTGATGGTCCGGTTCACGACCCTCGGCTACGCGATCCGCGCGGTCGGCCACAATCCGGGAGCGAGCGCCTTCGCCGGCATTCCGGTCGACGCGACGGTGGTTTGGACCGCCCTTCTTTCCGGCGGCCTCGCCGGCATGGCCGGCGTCTCGGAGCTGCTCGGCTTCAAGGGCTACCTCACCACCGACCTCTCGGCCGGCTTCGGCTACGCCGGGATCGCGGTCGCGATGCTGGCGGCGCTGCACCCGCTCGGCGTGATCCCGTCCGCGCTGTTCATCGCCGGGATCTACGTCGGGGCCGACTCGATGAGCCGGAAGCTCGAGGTCTCGAGCTACATCGCCGACGTGATCAGCGCGACCGCGCTGCTCGCCGTGCTCGGCTCGCTGCTTCTGGTCCGCTTCCGGATCCGCCTCCGCTCCTGAGGTGCGGCCGAGGGCCGCGCCTCAGGGCTCGATCTGATCGAGCATCGTCTGGGTGATCAGGCAGACGCCTTTGTCGGTGCGCCGGAAGCGCTTGGCATCCAGCGTCGGATCCTCCCCGACCACGAGGCCGCTCGGGATCGTGACGCCGCGGTCGATGACCACGTTCTTGAGCCGGGCGCCGCGCTCGATGTGCACGTAGGGGAGCGCGACCACCGCTTCGAGGTCGCTGTAGGAGTGGCAGTGGACGCCGGTGAACAGCAGCGAGCGGTTGATCCGGGCGCCGGAGATGATGCAGCCGCCGGAGACCAGCGAGCTGGTCGCCGTGCCGCGCCGGCCGTCCTCGTCGTGCACGAACTTGGCCGGCGGGGTGATCTCGGCGAAGGTCCAGATCGGCCACCCCTGGTCGAACAGATCGAGCCCCGGGATGAAGTCGGTGAGGTCGACATTGGCTTCCCAATAGGCATCGACCGTGCCGACGTCCCGCCAGTACGCCTCGGCCTCCATGGAGCTGCGCACGCACGAGGTCGGGAACCGGTGGGCCACCGCCTTGCCGTGCTCGACCAGGTAGGGGACGATGTTCTTGCCGAAGTCGTGGTCGGAGTCCGGGTCGTCGGCGTCCCGCCGCAGCTGGTCGAACAGGAAGCTGCTCTCGAAGACGTAGATCCCCATGCTGGCGAGCGCGGTGTCGGGCTTGTCGGGCATGCCGGGCGGATCGGCCGGCTTCTCCAGGAACGAGATGATCCGGTCCTGCGCGTCGATGTGCATGACGCCGAAGGCGCTCGCCTCGAGGCGCGGCACCTCGATGCAGCCGACGGTGACGTCGGCGCCGCTCGAGACGTGCTGCTCGAGCATCTTCTCGTAGTCCATCTTGTAGATGTGGTCGCCCGCCAGGATGACCATGTAGCGGGGCCCGTAGCTCTCGATGATCTCGATGTTCTGGGTCACCGCATCGGCGGTGCCGAGGTACCACTGGCTCTCGGACACGCGCTGCGAGGCGGGCAGGATGTCGAAGCTCTCGTTGCGCTCCGGGCGGAAGAAGTTCCAGCCGCCCTGCAGGTGGCGGATCAGGCTGTGCGCCTTGTACTGGGTGGCGACGCCGATCCTCCGGATGCCGGAGTTGATCGCGTTGCTGAGCGCGAAGTCGATGATCCGGCTCTTGCCGCCGAAGAACACCGCCGGCTTCGCCCGCTTGTCGGTCAGCTCCTTCAGGCGGGAGCCGCGCCCGCCGGCGAGGACGTAGGCCATGGCGTGACGGGCGAGTGGACGTGACGGGCTCGATCCACGGCTCATTCTAAGGCCTCCCTGGCTCCGCGCGCTGGCTCGCGCGCCTCCCTCGACCTTACTCCGGCCGACCGCTGGAGATATGCCTCTTCTTGTTCAAAACGGCGCCCGGCCGTGGAACGATCCCACCCGCTGGCGGGCGATCAGTCCGGTGTGTCGAGCGGCAGTCCGAGCAGCGCCCGGCGGCGTAGCCAGAGGCTCGGCCGGTACCGATCGTCGCCGGTGATCGCCTGCAGGCGCTCCATGATCCGGAGCGTCGCCGCCGCCCCCATCTCGGCCGCGATCTCGAAGGGGCCCTTCGGATAGTTGAGCCCGAGCCTCATCGCGAGGTCGATGTCGCGCGGCGTGGCCAGGCGGATCTGGGCCATCTCCGCGCCGAGGTTCGCGATCATCGCCCGCACGC
>DASUSF010000167.1:0-11428 GCA_036375275.1 Geminicoccaceae bacterium
ACCCGGACGAGCGGGCGAAGCTCCGCGGGCTCCTGCATCTCGGCCTGTACGACGCCTTCCGCACCGTCGAGCCGCACCGCCGGGCGTACAGCTGGTGGGACTATCAGGGCCGCTTCTTCCGCGCCAACCAGGGGCTCAGGATCGATCACCTGCTGCTCTCGCCGCAGGCGGTCGACCGCCTTGAGACCTGCGGCATGGACGCCGCCGAGCGCGCCGCCAAGGCGCCGTCCGACCACGTCCCGGTGTGGTGCACGCTGCGCAACTGAGATTTATCAAGCGTTGATCACGCCGCCGTCGACGTTGATCACCTGGCCGGTGATGTAGGTCGCGCCTGGGCCGAGCAGGAAGGCGATCACGCTCGCCACCTCCTCCGGCTCGCCGAACCGCCTGAGCATGGTCCGCTCGATCAGCGCCTCGCGGCGACCCGGGTCCTCGATCACGTGGGCCGGCATCGGCGTCAGGATGATCCCGGGCGCGAGGCCGTTGACCAGTGTCGCCGGCGCGAGCCGCCGGGCGAGCGCGCGCACCAGCCCGACGATCCCGCCCTTGGCGGCGCTGTAGGCGATGTGGTCGAACGAGCCGTAGCGGAAGGCGAGCGAGCTGACGAAAATCATCCGGGTGGCGACATCGGGATCGAGCCGCGGCCGGACCGCGGCCGCCATGTCGAAGGCGTTGGTGAGGTTGGCCGCCAGCACCCGGTCGTAGACCGGCCGCGAGGCCAGATCCAGATCGTCGACCTCGAAGATCCCGGCGAGGTGGACCAGCGCGAAGACCGGCTCCTCGAGCGCCTCGAGCGTCCGGGCGCAGGCCTCGGGGGTCCGCAGGTCCGACGTCGCGCTCGTCACCCCCGCCGTCCGCGGCAGGTCGAGGACCGCCTGGTCGAGGGCGTCCCGATCGACGTCGATCAGGTGGAGCCGGGCGCCGGCCTCGAGCAGCACCGGGGTCAGCGACCGGGCGATCCCGCCCGCCCCGCCGGTGATCACCACCAGCCGTCCATAAAGCCCCGGTTGCGTCATCCAGGCTCCCTCCCCTCGCAGCGGCACGTCGTCCGCCCGGTCCGGGCGGCTCCGCGCGGCGCCCGCACGACGTTGACGCCTCCGGCGATCGGCGGCAAGGTGCCGGCGATCCCGATCACGAACCATCGACAGCGAACCGGCGACGGCGACGGGACCGGCTGCGGGGCGGGGAACGGACTTCGATGGCTGCTGCTGTGCCGGGCCCGGCGTGAACGCGCTCCGCCACGCCGCGCGCGGCCTCGGCGTGCTCAACGCGGTCCTGCTCGCGGGCTGCCGCTTCGCGACCATCGGGCTGATGGTCGCGATCGCGTCGGTGGTCGTCGCCGGGGTCTTCTACCGGTACGCCCTGAACGACGCCCTCTCCTGGAGCGAGGAGGTGTCGAAGTTCCTGATGGTCTGGCTGACCTTCACCGGCGCGCCGATCGCGCTCCGCCATGGCGGCCACGTGGCGATCGAGATCCTGCCGAACGCGCTGCCGGCGCGGCTCCGCCAGCTGGCCCTGCTGGTCACCTTCCTGATCATCCTGGCCCTGATGGTGGTGTTCGTGCACCAGGGCTGGGTGCTCGCCTGGAACGCGCGGATGCAGATCGCGGCGACCCTCGGCGGCGGCTTCTCCATGATCTGGGTGTTCCTCGCGATTCCGGTCGGGGGCGCGCTGATGGGCGCGGTCGCGCTCGAGCTCGTTCTCCGGGCGCTCCTCGGCATCGGCGGCGACGCGGACGTCCTCGCCGGCGACCACTTCGCCGAGCCCGGGCTGGCGCGCGAGTAGGCGGCCGGTGCTGCCGCTGACCTACTTCTGGATCCTGCTCGGCCTGATGGCGATCGGCGTGCCGATCGTGTTCGCCCTGGTCGCGGCGCCGGTCGCGGCCCTGGTCCTCGCCGACAAGGCGATGTTCCTCAAGATCATGCCGCAGAAGATCTTCTTCGGCATCAACCAGTTCCCGCTGATCGCGATCCCGCTGTTCATCCTCGCCGGCGAGATCATGAACGTCGGCGGCATCACCGAGCGGCTGGTCCGGTTCGCGACCGTCCTGGTCGGCCACTTCCGGGGCGGGCTGGCGCACGTCAACATCGTCTCCAGCATCTTCTTCGCCGGGCTCTCCGGGTCCGCCGTCGCCGACACCTCGGCCCTCGGCTCGATGCTGATCCCGGCGATGGAGAAGCAGGGCTACACCCGGCGCTTCGCCGCCGCGGTCACCGCCGCCTCGTCGGTGATCGGGCCGATCATTCCGCCGTCGATCATCATGATCGTCTACGCCTACGTGATGCAGGTCTCGGTCGCGGGCCTGTTCCTCGCCGGCTTCGTCCCCGGCGTGCTCACCGGCCTCGGCCTGATGGTCGCGACCTTCTTCATCGCCCGGCGGCGGCACTATCCCAAGGCGGAGCGCATGGTGAGGCCGGTCGAGATGGCGAAGGCGTTCTGGGGCGCGCTCCTGCCGCTCATGACGCCCGTGATCATCATCGGCGGCATCCTCTCCGGCGTCTTCACGCCGACCGAGGCGGCCGGCGCCGCGGTGCTCTACGCGCTGCTGCTCAGCCTGTTCGTGCTGCGCACCCTTCGCTTCGACGAGCTGCCGGCGATCCTGCTGCGGGCCGGCGTCGCGGCGTCCGCGATCCTCCTGGTGGTCGGCACGGCGACCGTGTTCGGCTGGGTCGCGACCCTCTCCGGCGCCCACAACAAGCTCGCCGCCGGGGTCTTCGCGATCAGCGACGACCCGCTGGTCCTGCTGTTCGTGATCAACATCCTGCTGCTCGTCGTCGGCATGTTCCTGGACGCCGGCCCGGCGATCCTGATCCTCGGGCCGATCCTCGCGCCGACCATGCTGCAGCTCGGCGTCGACCCGCTGCACTTCGCGATCATCATGTGCGTCAACCTGACGGTCGGGCTCGCCACCCCGCCGATGGGCCTGATCCTGTTCGTCGCCTCCAGCATCAGCCGCGAGAAGATCGAGGCGATCGCCTACGAGATGCTGCCGTTCTACGTCGTGCATCTGGCGATCATCCTCCTGATCACCTTCGTGCCGGCAATCCCGATGACGCTGCCCCGCGTCCTGGGCTATGCCTGAGTACCCGCCCGGCCGGCGCGACCGACCGGGCCAACGACGGCTCCAGTCAGGGAGAGACCGATCATGAACCGTCTCTTTGCCATTGGCGGCGCGCTCGCCCTCGGCCTGCTCGCCGCCCAGGCGGCGCGCGCCCAGGAGTTCACCCTCAAGTACGCGCACGTCGGCCCCGCCACCGAGGTGTCCGACGACCACATCCCGGGCGAGTTCCTGAAGAGCTTCCTCGAGAGCCGCTCGCAGGGCCGGATCGCCGTCGAGATCTACCCCGCCTCGCAGCTCGGCGGCTTCCGCGAGCTGATCGAGCAGATCCAGCTCAACACCCTCGAGCTGACCCACACCACGGTCGGCGGCATGGGCCAGTTCTTCCCCGAGCTCCAGGTCACCGACATCCCCTACATGCTCGAGAACGACATGATCGCCGAAGCGGTCGGCCAGGGCCGGTTCTTCGACGACGTCAGGGACGCGATCCTGGAGCGGACCGGCAACGTCCGCCTGGTCGCGGTCGGCAACACCGGGCGCTGGCGGAGCTTCTTCACCGCCAGCAAGCCGATCCACACCGCGGACGACCTCGCCGGCATCAAGATGCGGACGATCGATTCGCCGCTGCAGATGGATTTCGTGAAGTTTCTCGGCGGCAACCCGACCCCGATCGCCTGGGGCGAGCTCTACACCTCGCTCGCGACCGGCGTGGTCGAGGGCACCAAGAACGCCGCCACCGACATCATCCCGAACAACATGCACGAGGTCCTGAAGCACGTCATCCTGGACGAGCACGCCTACCTCTACGGCTTCTACTGGATGAGCGACCAGTGGCTGAAGGGCCTGCCGCCCGACCTCCAGGACCTGGTGATCGACGGGGTGATCCAGATGGCCGCGGTCCAGTCGGAGTGGAACAAGCAATACGAATCGCGCTCGCTCACCGAGTTCGTCGACTCGGGCGGCACGATCTACGTCCCGAGCGCGGAGGAGCGCGCGACGTTCACCGCGGCGACCGACGCGATGAAGCAGTGGTTCGTCGACAACCACGGCGAGGAATGGCTGATCAAATGGGAGAACGCGATCAGCGAGGCCAAGGCCGAGGTCCAGGCGCTCCGCGACCGCACCGTCGGCCGAGGCTCCTGAGACAGCCCGCGGCCGATCAGTCCGAGTCGACGCCTGCGCCGGCGTCTCTTGGAGAGGAGAGTTCATGGAGAAGGTTCTGCTGGTGACCGGCGGCGCGCGCGGGATCGGTGCCGCGACCGCGCGACTGGCCGCCGGTGAGGGCTATGCGGTCGCGGTCAACTACCGGGAGCGGGCCGACGAGGCGGCGAACGTCGTGGACGCGGTCGAGGCCGCGGGCGGGCGGGCGCTCGCGGTGCAGGCCGACGTCGGCGAGGAAGCCGACGTCGTCCGGATGTTCGACGAGGTCGACGGGCAGCTCGGGCCCTTGACCCATCTGGTCAACAACGCCGGGATCAACGGCGGCCCGCCCGGGCCCGTCCTCGAGTTCGATGCCGCGGCGCTCGAGAGGCTCATGCGGGTCAACGTCGTCGGCCTGATGCTCTGCTGCCGGGAGGCGGTGAAGCGGATGTCGACGGCGCGCGGTGGCCGCGGCGGCGCGATCGTCAACGTCTCCTCGATGGCCGCGACCATCGGCGGGCGGGCCGGGCGGTCGGCCTACGCCGCGTCCAAGGGCGCGGTCGACAGCTTCACCACCGGGCTCGCCCGCGAGGTCGCCGGCCAGGGCATCCGGGTGAACGTGCTTCGCCCGGGCATGACCCGGAGCCCGATGACCGCGCCGGTGCACGACGATCCGACGCGCCTCGCGGCGGTCCGGGCGAGCATCCCGATGGGCCGGACCGCGGAAGCCGAGGAGATGGCGCGGCCGATCCTGTTCCTGCTCTCGGAGGCCGCCTCGTTCGTCGCGGGCGCGCATCTGAACGTCTCCGGTGGCGGCTACCGGATCGAGTAGCGAGCAGCCGGCCGCGGCGCGGCGGACGATGGTCATGCCGAGGACGGGAACGGGGCATCGCCACCGCTGGATCGCGCTCCTCATCTTCGCGAGCCTGATCGCGGCCACGCTCGCGGTCTGGTTCTTCGCCATCAGGGGCGCGATGCCGGTGCCGGGGTTCGAGCTCTCGGTCGCCGAGGTCGAGGCGCTGATCCGGTCCTGGGGCGTGTGGGGCATGCTCGCCTCGGTGCTGCTCATGGTGCTGCACAGCTTCGTCCCGTTCCCGGCCGAGATCGTCGCGATGGCCAACGGCATGCTCTACGGGCCGGTGCTCGGCTCGCTGCTCACCTGGAGCGGGGCGATGCTCGGCGCCTGGCTCGCCTTCGGGCTCGCCCGCTGGCTGGGTCGGCCGTTCGTGGCCGCCATGCTGGCCGAGCGCCAGCATCGCGCCCTCGATCGCTGGACGGAACGCCAGGGCGCGGGCGCGCTGATCTTCAGCCGGCTGGTGCCAGTGATCTCGTTCAACCTGATCAACTATGCCGCCGGGCTGACCACGATCTCGTGGTGGACCTTCACCTGGGCGACCGGCCTCGGCATCCTGCCGCTCACCCTCCTGATGGTGGTGATGGGCGACCGGCTCTGGTCGAGCGGCAGCGCGCTCTGGTTCTGGCTCCTCGCCGGCGCCGCGCTCACCTGGCTGGTCTGGTGGCTGGTGACCCGCCGGACCGGCCCCGGTGGGGATCCCGGCCCGGACCCGGTCGATCAGGGCGGCCGGACCGGCCAGAAGTACGGCAGGTCCGGCGGATCGGCCCAGCCGAGACGGCCGTAATGGTCCGGATTCTTCCGCAGGAGGGCCGAACGGTGCGAGCGGTGCAGCCGCTCGTCGCCCCACCACGGCGGCGGCGCAACGATCCCGGGCGCCGGGCGCGGCGCGAGCGTGCTCCTGAAGCCGCGCCGCCGCCACTCCTCGAGGGCGGCGTTGAAGTAGGTGGCGAGGAACGCCTCGTGGCCGCGCCACATGCGCACGCACGGGTGGCGCAGCCAGCCGTAGGGGCGCCCGGCGCGCTCGGCCGCGAACGCGTTGAAGATCTGCAGCGTCTCGACCCGCTGCTTGCCCAGCCGACGGTCGTCGAGGCAGGCGATCGAGCGCTCGACATCCGGATATGGCAGGAAGGTCTGCATGCGGATCGAGGAACGTCCGCAGGCCCGGCGACGCTCCCGTCCGCCCGGGACGAAGATGCGATGGAGCGCCAGTACCTGGACGCTCGCGCCTGCTGCCGTTAAGAGGACGCGGCGGCGATCAGCGTCCCGCTTCAGCAGCGAGAACATCGAAATGGCCAGGAGCACGTCTGGCGTCCGCGACGGCATCGTGAGCACCGGCATCGCCGGCCTCGACGACGTGCTCGGCGGCGGTCTGCCGCGGGGGCGCACCTACCTGCTCCAAGGCCAGCCGGGCACGGGCAAGACGACCCTCGGCCTGCAGTTCCTGCTCGCGGGCGCCGCGCTCGGCGAGAAGGTCGTCTATCTGACGCTGTCGCAGACCGCGGCCGAGCTTCGCGCCATCGCCGATTCCCACGGCTTCGAGCTGGACCGCCTCGAGATCGTCGAGATGGCCGAGCTCGGCGAAGCCATCGAGCTGGCGCAGGTGCAGACCGTGCTCCGCACGGCCGACGTCGAGCTCGAGGCGCTGAGCGAGCGGGTCGAGGCCCTGCTCAACCGCCTGAGGCCGGACCGGCTGGTCTACGATTCGCTGATCGAGATCCTCCTGATGAGCGACAGCGAGCTGCGCTTCCGCCACGAGGTGCTGCGCCTCCGCGACTTCCTGGCCCATACCAGCACCACGTCGCTGATCGTCGACACGGTCCGGAGCGGCGACGAGAAGGCGGCGATCGCGGCCCTGGTCCACGGCGTGCTCCGCCTCGAGTGGTCGTTGCCGCAGTTCGGGATCGCGCACCGCAGGATCGCAGCGACCAAGATGCGCGGCCATCCGTTCCTCGAGGGCTTCCACGACATGACGATCGAGACCGGCGGCGTCGAGGTCTACCCGAGGATCGTGCCGCGGTCCGTGGCTGCGCGCCGCGACCGGCGGCTCGTCCGGAGCGGCATCGACGCCCTCGACGATCTCGCCGGCGGAGGAGTCGAGCAGGGCACGGTCTGCCTGATCGCGGGCCACAGCGGCGTCGGCAAGTCGACGCTCGCCACGGCGTTCGCCCGCACCGCGGCGCTGGACCGGCGCACGGCCGCGGTGTTCCTGTTCGAGGAGATCCCCGAGATCTATCTCCGGCGCGCCCGCGAGCTCGCCCTGGACCTGGAGGACGAGACGGCGCGACCGCGGATCCACGTCGAAGCCTTCAACCCCGCCGAGATCGTGCCCGGGAAGCTGTACCGGAAGATCGAGGGCCTGGTCGACGCCGGCACCGAGATGATCGTCATCGACAGCATCACCGGCTTCTTCTCGGCGCTGCCGTCGGGCGGCGACGTCCTGGTCCAGTTCCACGCGCTGCTCGGCCATCTCTCGCGGCGGAATGTGCTGGTCGTTCTGGTCCTGAACATGCACGGCCTGATGGATCAGTTCTCGAGGCCGGACTTCGACCTCAGCTTCATCTCGGACACGATCATCCTGCTCCGTCAGTTCGATGCCGGCAGCAGGATCCGGCGGACCGTCTCGGTGGTGAAGAAACGATACGGCCCGCACGAGACCGAGGTCCGGGAATTCCGGATCACGCGGGACGGTCTCGAGGTGCTGCCCATCGACCAGAGCATCGACCTGCGCCAGCAGATATCGCTCGGGTCGATTGGACATTGACGGACGCTCCCGCCCTTCCAAAGGTCCTGATCCGGGCACCCCTCGGGCGCGACGAGGAGGTGCTCGCGAACCTCCTCGGCCGGCACGGGTTCGAGGTCGTCGAGTCCGGCTCGCACGCGGGCTTCCTCGAGCACCTGGAGCGCGGGCCGATCGATGCGCTGGTGCTGAGCGAGGAGGCGCTGGCGCCGCCTGCCGTCGAGAAGCTGAAGGCGGTGCTCGATGCGGAACCGGCCTGGGCGGCCCTGCCGCTGGTCATGCTGATCGACCGGCCGGACCGCGTGCGGCCGGCACTGCAGGATCTGCGTGCGGTCCGCCCCGCCCTGCCGATCACCGTGCTGACCCGGCCGGCGCCGGCGCTCGCGGTGCTGAGCGCGGTCGGGACGGCGGTCCGGGCCCGGCAGGCGCAGCACACGATCGGCCGGCTGCTCGAGCAATGCCGGGCCGCCGAGGCGCAGGCGCGGCGCCTCCTGGGCGAGCTCGACCACCGGACCAAGAACCTGCTCGGCACGATCGACGCCCTCGCCCACCAGACCCTCGGGCGGAGCGTCGACCCCCGCGACTTCCAGCAGGCGTTCAGCAGCCGCCTGCGCGCGATCGCGCAGACCTACGACGTGCTCTCGAGCGGCGAGTTCCGCTCGATCAGCCTCACCGACCTCGCGGGGCGCATCCTCGCCGCGTTCTCGGCCGGCGAAGGGCGGATCGCGCTCGACGGGCCGGATGTCGTCCTGCCGCCCGGCCTCGGCCAGACCATCGGCATGTGCCTGCACGAGCTCGGCACCAACGCAGTCAAGTACGGGGCGCTCTCGGTCCCGGAGGGCCGCCTCGTCCTGACCTGGGCGATGCACGCCCCGGACCACCAGCTTCGGCTCTCCTGGCGCGAGCAGGACGGCCCGCCGGTCCACCCGCCCGAGCGGGAGGGGTTCGGCTCGATGTTCATCAGGAGCAGCCTGCAGCTGCAGGCGGGGGGCAGCGCCGACCTCGATTTCCGGCCCGACGGCTTCTGCTGCGACCTCACCGTCCAGCTCCCCGACGCGGCGGGCGGATCGATACCCTCGTGCTCCGCCGGCGACGCATAGCATGAGCGCCCGCTTCCGGCTCCCGGTCGGCCCGCGCCCGGCCGCATGGAACCGGTTCCGCGGCGGCGGCGGGTGAGCCCCTGGCCCCGGGGCCGCCGCCCGCTGCAGCTCGTGGTCGGCGTCCTGAGCCTGGTCCCGATCATCGGCGGCGCCGCCGGCGTCGCGATCGGGCCAGCCATGGTCGGCGCGGACGCCGCATCGGCCGACCTCGACAGCCACTTCCGCTACCTGTCCGGGATCTTTCTCGCGCTCGGGCTCGCCTTCCTCTGGACCGTGCCGGCGATCGAGCGCCGGACCACGGTCTTCCGTCTCCTCGGAGCGCTCGTCGTGACGGGCGGCGCCGGCCGCCTGCTCTCGCTGATCCTGGCCGGCCCGCCGAGCCTCCCGCACATCGTCGGCCTCGGTCTCGAGCTCCTGGTCGTTCCCCTCCTCGTGCTCTGGCAGAGCCGGCTCGCGCGCGGCCCCTGAACGCCCTCAGCCGGGCAGCCACTCGTCCTCGAGCACGCGTTCGGCCGTGAACGGGCAGGCTTCGGGGAAGGTGTCGAGCGGGAGCGCGGTCTCGGCGGCGGCATTCCGGCGCGCGGTGGCATGTGCGTCGGCGATCATCGCGTCGACCTCGCGGCGGAGGCTGGGGCTCTGGCCGAGCAGCTTGGCGATCTCGCGGCGCTGGGTCCGGATCGTCGATTCCCAGCTACCGGTCCGCTTGCGCGGCTGGTACCGCCATTTCAGAAGATGCATCACCAGCACCTCGAGGCGCGAGTCAAGCTCACGTCGATCGCGTCCACCCGAGCTGTCGGTCTCCTCGGCCAGGTGCTCGAGGTCGAGCGCATCCAGGCGACCGGCGCGGAGCGCGGCGGCCTGGTCCTCGGTCCAGCGGACGAAGTCCTGCTCGTAAAGCTCGCCGGCGCGCGTCTTCAGCTCGGTCGCCATGCCACCGTCTCCGTTCCGCGATCGAGCATCATCGGCGACGGCCGGCAGGGCGGCAAGCCGAAGCCGGGTCGCGCTCGGACCTCACCGGAAGGCCGGCTCGTCGAAGCTGCGGAGCTTCCGGGAGTGGAGCGCGTCGGGGCCGACCTCGTCGCGCAGGATGCGGATCGCCTCGAGGCCGATCCTGAGGTGCTGGTCGATCCGCTCGCGGTAGAAGGTGTTGGCCATGCCGCGCAGCTTGATCTCGCCGTGCAGGGGCTTGTCGGAGACGCAGAGCAGCGTGCCGTAGGGCACCCGGAAGCGGAAGCCGTTGGCGGCGATCGTCGAGCTCTCCATGTCGACCGCGATCGCCCGCTGCTGGTTCAGGCGCTCGAACAGCTCGTCGTAGCGGAGCTCCCAGTTCCGGTTGTCGGTGGTCGCGACGGTGCCGGTGCGCATCCGGGTCTTGATCTCGCGCCCTTTGAGCCCGGTGAGGTTGACCACCGCCTGCTGCAGCGCGACCTGCACTTCCGCGATCGGCGGGATGGTCACGAACAGCGGCAGGTCCTGGTCGAGGACGTGGTCCTCCCGCGCGTAGCCGTGGGCGAGCACGTAGTCGCCGAGGCGCTGTGAGCGGCGGAGCCCGGCGCAGTGGCCGAGCATCAGCCAGCAGTGCGGGCGGAGCACGGCGAGGTGGTCGGTGATGGTCTTGGCGTTGGACGGGCCGACCCCGATGTTGACCATGGTGATCCCGGTCTTGTCCGGCCGGGTCAGGTGGTAGGCCGGCATCTGCGGCAGATGACGCGGGTGGTGGCCTTGCGGGGCTTCCTCGGCGAGGCGCGGGTTCGGCGTGACGACGTTGCCCGGCTCGATCAGGCTCGTGTAGCTCTCGCCGTTCTCGAGCTCCGCCCGCGCCACCTCCAGGAAGTGCTCGACGTAGCGCTGGTAGTTGGTCAGCAGGATGAAGCGCTGGACGTGCTCCGGGCTGGTCGCCGTGTAGTGGTAGAGGCGCTCGAGCGAGTAGTCGACGCGCTCGGCCGAGAACAGCGCCAGCGGCTTCGGATCGCCCGGCGCGGAGCGGAAGGTGCCGTTGGCGATCGCATCGTCGATCGAGCTCATGTCGGGCAGCGGGAAGGAAGCCTGCAGCGCGTCGACCCGGTCGTGGCGGATGTCGGCGGTCGCCGATTCGATCACGAACGGCAGCGGCATGCGCCGGCGGCTGCGGCCGACCGCGACCGGCACCCCGTGGTTGGCCAGGAGGAGGCCGATCTGGCGCCGGTAGTAGTCGCGGAACAGCGCCGGACGGGTCAGCGTCGCGCCGTAGACGCCGGGGTCGTGGAGCGCGCCGAAGGCGACCGGCGCCTCGGGATGGACCCGCTCGCGGTCGACCACGATGCCGACGAACGGATAGAAGGTCGGAAGCGGCTGCTCGTCGCTCTCGCCGTCGACGAACCGGGTGAACGCGCGGCGGACGATCCGCACGCTCTCGTCGTAGATCGCCTCGATCCGCTCGACGGCGGCGTCGGCATCGTCGTAGAGGCTGAGGTCGTCGACCCCGTAGGCGTGGAAGGTCTCGATCATGCAGGCGGCCGCCGTGGTCCCGAGCTCGCATCATCCTATCACGGCGGATT
>DASUSF010000168.1:0-2793 GCA_036375275.1 Geminicoccaceae bacterium
GATGGTGAAGTACGTCGACAACGTGTGGCATGCGGTGAAGGTGTCGTTCGCCCACGAGATCGGCAACGTCTGCAAGCCGCTCGGCATCGACAGCCATCGGGTGATGGAGATCTTCTGCCAGGACACCAAGCTCAACATCTCGCCCAAGTACCTGCGCCCGGGCTTCGCCTTCGGCGGCTCGTGCCTGCCCACGGACGTGCGCGCGCTGGTGCAGAAGGGGCGGGAGCGGGACCTGGAGCTGCCGCTGCTGGAGGCGGTCCTGCCCAGCAACGAGGTCCACTACGGCCGCGGCCTGGCGATGATCCTCAAGACCGGCCGCAAGCGGATCGGGATCCTCGGCTTCAGCTTCAAGGCCGGCACCGACGACCTGCGCGAGAGCCCGCTGGTCGGCCTGATCGAGGCCCTCCTCGGCAAGGGCTGCGCGCTCCGGATCTACGACCGCCACGTGCACACCGCCCGCCTGTTCGGCGCCAACCGCGAGTACATCGAGAAGGCGATCCCGCACGTCTCCAGCCTGATGTGCCAGAGCCTCGACGAGGTGCTCGAGCACGCCGAGGTCGTGGTCGTCGGCAACCGCGACCCCGAGTTCGCCACGGTCCCGGACCGGCTCCGCCCCGGGCAGCAGCTGATCGACCTGGTGCGCGTCCGACCCGAGGGCGCCGGGGCGCAGGGCGAAGGGATCTGCTGGTAGCGATGCGCTTGATGGTCGTCGCCCCGCGGTTCCCCTATCCTCTGGACAAGGGCGACCGGCTCACCGTCTTCAACCTCCTCAAGCACTTCGCGCAGCGCCACCAGGTCGCGCTGGTGAGCTTCCTCGAGCCCGGCCAGCGGCTCGAGGACCGGCGCCACGTCGAGGGCTGGGTGGACGCGATCTACACCCTGCCGCTCAGCCGGCTCGGCGCGTACCGGCGCTGCCTCGCCGGCGCGCTGTCGCGGCGGCCGCTCCAGACCTGCTACTACCACGACCCGGCGATGGCGGCGCTGCTCGGCCGGGCGGTCGACGCGTTCCGGCCCGACCTGCTCTACGCCCACACCATCCGGGTCGGCGAGTACCCGCTCCCGCACCGCGGCGCGCGGCCGACCGTGCTCGCCATGCAGATCGCGATGACCCTCAACTACGGGCGCCTCGCCCGGTTCGGCCGGCCGCTCCCGGCCCGCCTGTTCTACGGCCTCGAGCACTGGAAGGTGCGCACCTACGAGCCCTGGATCGCCGCCCGGTTCGACCGCTGCCTGCTGATCTCGCCGGCCGACCGGGCGGCGCTCGAGGGCGCCGTCGACAACGTCTTCCTCAGCCCGCACGGGGTCGACTTCGAATATTTCAGCCCGGCGCCGGACCGGGTCCCGGACCCCGCGACGATCGTGTTCACCGGCAACATGGGCTACGCCCCGAACGTCGATGCGATCCTCTACTTCGCGGCCGAGATCCTGCCCCTGATCCGGGCCGGGATGCCGGCGGTCCGGCTCGCCGTGGTCGGCACCGACCCGGCCCGGGCGGTCCGCCGGCTCGCCGCCGACCCGGCGATCGAGGTCACCGGCCGGGTCCCGGACCTCCGGGCCTGGCTGAACCGGGCGACGGTCGCGATCGACCCGCTCCGGATCGGCGCCGGGCTCCAGAACAAGGTCCTGGAGGGCATGGCGATGGCGCTGCCGATGGTCGTCACCCCGGTCGCCAACGAGGGCATCGGGGCGCCCCCGGACGAGGCGGTGCTCGTCGCCGAAACGCCGGACGCGTTCGCGCGGGCGGTGCTCGGGCTGCTGCGCGAGCCGGCGCGGGCCGCGGCGATCGGCCGGGCGGCACGCCGGTTCGTCGTCGAGAACTGGTCGTGGCAGAAGCATTTCGACGCGCTCGAGGCCGAGTTCGTCGCGCTCGCCGCGGGCCGCGCCGCCGGCGCGCCGGACCGGGGCGAAGCCGCCCTCGCCCCCTGAACGCGCAGGGTCCGCGCAGCGAGGGCGCGGCCGCGATCCGAAGGGGCGCCGGCGCATCGGGCGCCCTCAGAGAATCTTGTCGATGGTGTAGTCCTTCATCCGCCGGCCCGAGGCGAAGATGATGATCTCGCCGATCAGGCCGAGCACGATCACCTGGATGCCGAGCACGATCAGCAGCACGGCGAGGATCAGCGCCGGCCGGTCGGCCATGCCGATCCCGAACCAGAACCGGCTGAAGGTCAGGGCGCCGGCGAACAGCACCCCGAGGGCGAGGATCGGCAGGCCGATCGCGCCGAAGAACCGGATCGGCTTCCTGATGTAGTTGAGCACCACGTAGAGCGCGACGGCGTCGAGCAGGAGCCGCAGCCGGGCGCCGAGGCGGAGGCTGCCGAGGCCGATCCCCTCCCCCGCCGGGTGGCGCACCCGGAGCGCGACCTCGCGCACCTCGAAGCCGCGCTCGGTCGCGAGCAGGGGCAGGAACTGGTGCTGGGTGCTGTGGCCGAGGATCTCCTCGAGGACCTGCCGGCGGCACGCCCGCACCCGGCAGGCGAGGTCGTTGAAGGCGCGCCCGAACAGGGCCCGGATCAGCCAGTGGAAGACGCCGGTCTGGAGCCGGTCGACCCAGGTCCGCTCGATCGGCAGGCGGCGGCCGATCGCCATGTCGCAGCCGTCGTCGAGCGCCGCCAGCAGTTCGGGCAGCTGCCCGGCCTCGATCTGATCCTGCGCCGGCAGGGTCAGGAGCGTGCCGCCCCGGGCATAGCGGAAGCCGCTCCTGAGCGCCGCCACCTCGCCGTCCCAGCGGCTCAGCACGATCACCCGGACCGGCTCGCCGGCGGCGTGCAGCGCGCTCAGCCCCTCGAGCGCCCG
>DASUSF010000169.1:0-2747 GCA_036375275.1 Geminicoccaceae bacterium
GGAAGCATTGGCGGGAGGATCGGCCAGGGGTCCGAAAGCTTGAAGAGGACGGTGTGGTCGTCCTTGATCTCGACCGAGGTAAGCGGGCCCAGTAGGCTCTTGCGCGGGCTTGTCTGGCCGCCCATCGCACCTTCCTGGGTGAGCCGGTCGAAGGTGAATTTTATGTCTTCGGCGGTCAGCGGAGCGCCGCTGTGGAAGGTGATGCCGTCGCGGATCTTGAACTCCCAGGTCGTCTCGTCGACCGCCTGCCATTCGGTCGCGAGGCCGGGCTCGAGCTCCTGGTTCGGCCCCTGGTTGATCAGCCGGTCGAAGACGTGCTGCCCGAACGCGTTGTTCGGCCCGAGGTTGTGGAAGTGCGGGTCGACCGAGGTGATGTCGGAGGCGAGGCCGATGATCAGGTCCTCGGCGCTTGCGGCGGATGCGAGACCGGCGGCGAGGATGACCCCGAGGCCGGTGCCGGCGGCGGTGCGTGCGCGCATGGATGCCTCTCCCGATCTGGTGGCCCGGTCGCGGACCCCCGGTCCGCGCAGGCCTGCTCCTCCAGCCATCGTGCCATGTCGAGCCGCGCTTGGCACCCCTCGGGGGGCGGTCGCGGCGCCCCGGCGCGGCGGCTCCCGGCCTTGTCGGGACATGTCGCTTTCGGCTACCTAGCCGCGGTGGGCCGGCTCGGGCCGACGCTGCATGGGACGAGAGCGATGCCGACGGCGAGGCCTGATCAGCTGCACGAGATGACGCGCGCGATCTGCATGGCCGGCGGCAGCGAGGCGCGCGAGGCCGGCCTGGTCGCCGACCATCTGGTCGCCGCCAACCTCGCCGGGCACGACAGCCACGGCATCGGCATGCTGCCCGCCTACGTCGAGAGCCTGAACGCCGGGCGGCTGTTCGCCAACCAGCACATCGGCGTGGTCCGGGACATCGGCGCGCTGGTCGTGATCGAGGGCAGCCGCGGCTACGGCCAGGTGATCGGCTACGAGGCGATGGAGCTCGCGGTCGAGCGGGCGAAGGCGCACGGGGTCGCGCTCGCCGCGATCCGCAACACCTTCCATCTCGGGCGGATCGGGCACTGGGGCGAGCAGTGCGCCCGGGCCGGCTGCGCCTCGGTCCACTTCGTCAACGGCATCGACCATGGTCCCCTCCAGGCGCCCTACGGCGGCGCGGTCGCCCGGCTCAGCACCAACCCCTTCTGCGTGACCCTGCCCGGGCGCGACGGCCCGTCGGTGGTGCTCGACATGGCGACCACCAAGATCGCCATGGGCAAGGCCCGGGTCGCCTTCAACAAAGGCGTCGAGGTGCCCGAGGAGAGCGTGCTCGACGCCAAGGGCTTCCCGACCCGGAACGCCCAGGCGATGTTCGACGACCCGCGCGGCGCCCTGGTCTCGATGGGCGACCACAAGGGCTCCGGGCTCGCCATCCTGTGCGAGCTGATGGCCGGCGCGCTCTCCGGCGGCTGGACCATCCAGCCCGAGCATCCGCAGGCCGGCGGGATCATCAACAACATGCTCTCGATCGTGATCGACCCGGACGCGATGGGCGAGCGCGCGGCGCTGTACCACGAGATCGAGGCGCTGGTCGCCTGGGTGAAGGCGGCGCCGACCCGTCCGGGGTTCGAGGAGGTTCTGGTCCCGGGCGAGCCGGAGGCGCGGCGCCGGATCGAGCGCGCCCGGGACGGGATCGAAGTCGACCCGCGGACGTTCGGCGACATCAGGGCGGCGGCGGCGACCCTCGGCATCGACGACCGCCGCTTCGACGCGTTCTTCAACTGAGGCCCCGAGGCGATGGAACGGATCGAGTGCGTGGTGATCGGCGCCGGCGTCGTCGGCCTCGCGGTGGCGCGGCAGCTCGCGATGAGCGGGCGGGAGGTGATCGTCCTCGAGGCGGCCGACATGATCGGCACCGAGACCAGCTCCCGGAACAGCGAGGTCATCCACGCCGGGATCTACTACCCGACCGGGTCGCTCAAGGCGCGGAGCTGCGTCGCCGGCAAGCAGCTGCTGTACGCGTACTGCGCGGCCCATGGCGTGCCGCACGCCCGCTGTGGCAAGCTGATCGTCGCGACCAGCGCCGAGCAGATCCCGACCCTCGAGCAGATCAAGGCCAAGGCGGCCGCCAACGGGGTCACCGATCTCTCCTGGCTGGAGCCGGACCAGGTGCGCGAGATGGAGCCCGAGGTGTCGTGCGTGCGCGCGCTGCTCTCGCCGTCGACCGGGATCATCGACAGCCACAGCCTGATGCTCGCCTTCCAGGGCGACGCCGAGGACCACGGCGCGATGCTCGCCTTCAACGCGCCGCTGCTCGGCGGTCGCTGCACCGGCGAGGGAATCGAGCTCGAGGTCGGCGGCGAGGCCGGGATGAGCCTCGTCGCCGACGTCGTGATCAACAGCGCCGGCCTGCACGCGCCGGCGGTCGCGCGCAAGCTCCAGGGGCTCGACCCCCGCCACGTCCCCGACGCCTACTTCGCCAAGGGCAACTACTACGGCCTGTCCGGCGCCCGGCCGTTCAGGCATCTGGTCTATCCGGTGCCGGAGCCGGGCGGGCTCGGCATCCACGTGACGATCGACCTCGGCGGCCAGGTCCGCTTCGGCCCGGACGTCGAGTGGATCGAGCGGATCGACTACGACGTCGATCCGAAGCGTTCCGAGGTCTTCTACGACGCGGTCCGGAAGTATTATCCGGCGCTGAAGGACGGCGCGATCGAGCCGGGCTATGCGGGGATCCGCCCGAAGATCGGCCCGAAGGGCGCGCCGGCC
>DASUSF010000170.1:0-6137 GCA_036375275.1 Geminicoccaceae bacterium
AAGTCGTCCTTGTCGAGGATCTTGCCGACCACGATCGAGCCGTCACCGCCCGCGTTGATCACGATCTGCCGCGCCGGCACCGCCAGCGCCCGACGGACGATGTCGATCCCGACCCGCTGGTCGTCGTTCTCGTACTTGAGCTGGTCCAGCACCTTGGCCGCCCGGAGCAGGGTCACACCGCCGCCCGGCACGACGCCTTCCTCGACCGCCGCA
Organism: Geminicoccaceae bacterium; assembly: GCA_036375275.1. Taxonomy (GTDB): domain Bacteria; phylum Pseudomonadota; class Alphaproteobacteria; order Geminicoccales; family Geminicoccaceae; genus DASUSF01. Next base: position 214 of record DASUSF010000170.1, read on the forward strand.
CGAGTGGCGTGGAGCGCGTCGTCGACGCGGTCCTTCTTCTCCTTGACCTCGACCTCGGTCGCCCCGCCGACCTTGATCACCGCGACGCCGCCGGCGAGCTTCGCCAGCCGCTCCTGCAGCTTCTCGCGGTCGTAGTCGGAGGTGGTCTCCTCGACCTGGGCCCGGATCTGGTTGCACCGGCCCTCGATCTGGCTCTTCTCGCCGGCGCCGTCGACCAGGGTGGTCTCTTCCTTGGTGATCAGGACCTTCTTGGCCCGACCCAGCATGTCGACGGTGACGTGCTCGAGCTTGATGCCGAGGTCCTCGCTGATCACCTGGCCACCGGAGAGGACCGCGATGTCCTCGAGCATGGCCTTCCGGCGATCGCCGAAGCCCGGCGCCTTGACCGCCGCGACCTTGAGGCCGCCGCGCAGCTTGTTGACCACGAGGGTGGCCAGCGCCTCGCCCTCGACGTCCTCGGCGATGATCAGCAGCGGCTTGGACGACTGGACGATCTGCTCGAGCACCGGCAGCAGGGGCTGCAGGCCGCTGAGCTTCTTTTCGTGCAGGAGGATGTACGGGTCGTCGAGCTCGACCGTCATCTTCTCGCTGTTGGTGATGAAGTACGGCGAGAGGTAGCCGCGGTCGAACTGCATGCCCTCGACCACGTCGAGCTCGGTCTGCAGGCCCTTGGCCTCCTCGACCGTGATCACGCCTTCCTTGCCGACCTTCTGCATCGCTTCCGAGATCATCTCGCCGATGCTCTTGTCGCCGTTGGCCGAGATGGTGCCGACCTGGGCGACCTCGCTCTCGGTGGAGACGGTGCGCGAGCGCGACTTGATCTCTTCGACGACCGCGGCGACGGCGCTCATGATGCCGCGCTGGATGTCCATCGGGTTCATGCCGGCGGTGACCGCCTTGCCCCCTTCGCGGACGATCGACTGGGCGAGCACGGTCGCGGTCGTGGTGCCGTCACCGGCCTCGTCCGAGGTCTTGGACGCCACCTCGCGCAGCATCTGCGCGCCCATGTTCTCGAACTTGTCGCTGAGCTCGATCTCCTTGGCGACGGTGACGCCGTCCTTGGTGATGCGAGGCGCCCCGAACGACTTGTCCATGACCACGTTCCGACCCTTCGGGCCGAGGGTCACCTTGACGGCGTCGGCGAGCTTGTCGACGCCCCGGAGCATCAGCGCCCGCGCGTCGGTGTTGAACTTGATGTCTTTGGCAGCCATGTCTGTCTGGCCTCCTCGGGGTGTTGGCTTGGATGTCGCTGTTCTTGGACGAGCCGGACTCAGGCAGCCTTGCTGGCGGCGCCGGTGCTCTCGAAGATGCCCATGATGTCGGACTCCTTCATGATCAGGAGCTCCTCGCCGCCGATCTTGACCTCGGTCCCCGACCACTTGCCGAACAGGATGCGGTCACCGACCTTGACGTCCATCGCGATGCGCTTGCCCTGCTCGTCGCGCGCGCCCGGACCGACCGCCAGGACCTCGCCCTGCATCGGCTTCTCCTTGGCGGTGTCCGGGATGATCACGCCACCCGGCGTCCGCTCGTCTTCGTCCAGCCGGCGGACCACCACCCGGTCGTGCAACGGCCTGATATCCATGAAACTCCTCCGCGTACGTCGCCCGGCCGCGCGATCGTGCGCGCCGTCCCGACGATCCCTGGTTTATCCGAAGCTGGCACTCTCCCTCGGGGAGTGCTAGGCGGCATATAAGAGGGTGGAGCCGGCCTGTCAACGCCCGCCGGAGCGATTCTCGACTCCGGTCAGGAGGCCGTCGCCGCGGGGAAGCGCCGTCCGACGCGCGCCCGCTGATCGTCGGACAACGCGACCCTGACCCGGGTCCGGTCGTCCGCATCGTGCCGCTCGAGCACGGTGCCGTTGCGGTACAGCCAGGCGAGACCGGCGCCGTCCCGCGCGTCGAGCTCGATCTCGACCACCTCGCGGCCGCTGGTCAGGCGACGCTCGATCACGGCCAGAAGCTCGGCCATGCCCTCGCCGGTGAGCGCCGAACCGAGGGTTGTGTCGGTCCGCCGCGCCGCCTCCGCCGCGAGCCGGGCTCGATCCTCGGGGTCGAGCAGATCGAGCTTGTTCCAGAACTCGACCACCCGCTCCTCGCGCATGGTCTCGTCGAAGCCGAGGCCTTCGAGCACCAAGACGACGTCGTCACGCTGGGCGTCGCTGTCCTCGTGCGCGACGTCGCGGACGTGGAGCACGAGGTCGGCGGTCCTGACCTCCTCGAGGGTGGCCCGGAACGCCGCGACCAGATCGGTCGGCAGATCGGCGACGAAGCCGACGGTGTCGGACAGGATGACCTCCGGGCCCGCCGGCAGGCGCAAGAGGCGCATGGTCGGGTCGAGGGTCGCGAACAGCTGGTCCCGGGCGCTCACCTCGGCGCCGGTCAGGCGGTTGAACAGGGTCGACTTGCCGGCGTTGGTGTAGCCGACCAGGGCGACCACCGGGTAGGGCACCCGCCGACGCGCGGTCCGGTGCAGGCCACGGGTCCGCTGCACCGCCTCGAGGTCGGCCTTGAGGCGGGTGATGCGCTCGTCGATCCGGCGCCGGTCGAGCTCGATCTGGGCCTCGCCCGGGCCGCCCATGAAGCCGAAGCCGCCGCGCTGCCGCTCGAGATGGGTCCAGGAGCGGACCAGGCGCGAGCGCTGGTACGACAGGGCCGCGAGCTCGACCTGGAGGCGACCTTCGCGGGTCCGGGCGCGATCGCCGAAGATCTCGAGGATCAGGCCGGTCCGGTCGATCACCTTGGCGCCGAGCGCGCGCTCGAGGTTGCGCTGCTGGATCGGGGTGACCGGGGCGTTGACCACCACCAGCTCGACGTCCTGGCCCTCGACCAGCGCCTTCAGCTCCTCGAGCTTGCCGCCGCCGATCAGGGTCGAGGGCCGGATCTGGCGGAGCGGGACCGGCTCGGCCGCGACCACCTCGAGCCGGATGGCGTGCGCCAGCCCGACCGCCTCGGCGAGCCTGGCCTCTTCGGAGCGGGCGGTGCTTCCGGCGCGCCGGATGGGGTGGATCACCAGGGTCCGGGCCGGACGCGCCTCGTCCCGCCGCTCGGGCCCGATGACCAGCGGGTCAGGTGGCAGGGGCGGCGGCCTCTTCCGCACTCGGATCGTACAGACGGATGATCGAGCCCGGCATCACCGTGGACACCGCGTGCTTGTACACGAGCTGCACGTGCCCGTCCCGCCGCAGCAGCAGACAGAAGTTGTCGAACGAACTCACCACGCCCTGGAGCTTGACGCCGTTGATCAGAAACACGGTGACCGGAATCTTGTTCTTGCGGATGTGATTCAGGAAGACGTCCTGAACGTTCTGCGTCTTCTCGGCGGACATCAATCGGATCCCTTCTTCTTCTTCGTGGCGCGCCCGGAGGCACCTTCTTCGCGGCGTGCCCGGAGGCACCTTGTTCGCGGCGTGCCCGCAACCACGCCGCCCTCCTCCAGGGTCGTCGCCACGACGGGCATCGCGGGCCTCACGGCCGGCGGCGGCGATCGCAGCTCCTCGAGGATATCTGGGGCAAGTCGCCGCATAGTGCAATCCTCTGCGCTCGGATTCACCCCCGCCGTCGTCCGCCGCCTCAGGCCTCGCGCCGGCGCATCCGGTCCTCGTACAGCTCGGCGATCCGCCGGATCACCGGCCCCGGCGCACCATCGCCGACCGCCTGGCCGTCGATCGCGACCACCGGCAGCAGCAGCGAGCTGGTGCTGGAGAGCGCCGCCTCGGGCGCCGCGCGCGCCTCCTCGAGGGTGAACGGCCGCTCGACCACCTCGATCTGCAGGCTGCGCGCGATCTCCAGCACCACCTGGCGGGTCACGCCGCCGAGGATCTCGGGCCCGAGCGGGTGGGTGATCAGCCGGCCGTCCCGGTCGACAATGTAGGCGTTGGACGCGCTGCCCTCGCGCACCCGCCCGGCGTCGTCCACCAGCCAGGCCTCGCGGCAGCCGGCGTCCGCCGCCGCCTGCCGTGCCAGCACGTTGGGGAGGAGGCTCACCGACTTGACGTCGCAGCGCCGCCAGCGTGTGTCCGGCCGCGTCACCACCCCGACGCCGCGGGTGCGCTCGGCCTCGCTCGGCCACCTCGGCCGGCGGACCGTGACCACCAGCGACGGCCTCGCCGCCTTCGGGAACGCGTGGTTGCGCGGCGCGACGCCCCGGCTGACCTGGACGTAGAGCAGGGCGTCGGCCTGCCGGCTGCGCCTGAGCGCCTCCTTCAGGATCTGGGTGAGCGCCGCCCGGCTGGTCGGCATGGCGATGGCCAGCTCGCCGAGCGAGCGCTCGAGGCGATCGAGATGGCGATCGAGATCCAGGACCCGGCCGCCGATCACCTTGATCACCTCGTAGACGGCGTCGGCGAACTGGTAGCCGCGGTCCTCGACCATGACCGCCGGCAGGTCGATCCGGCCGTAGCGCCCGTTGACGTAGGCGATCGCAGCCATGGCACCTCCTGGTTCGTGCTGTCGCGCTCCGCGCTCCCCGAGCACCCTCGCGCCCGCCTCAGAAGTAGTCGACCCGGACCGCGAACAGCTTCTCGGCCTTCTTGATCGCCGCGCCGCGGGCGACGATGATCACGCGGTCGTGGGCGCGGACCACCGTGTTGGCGCGCGGCACGATGACCTCGCCCTCGTGGATCACGGCGCCGACCAGGACCCCGGTCGGCAGGCGGGCGTCGCGGAGCGGCCGGCCGACCAGCGGCGAGGTCTCGAGCGCCTCCGCCTCCAGCACCTCGGCCTCGCCGTCCTTGAGCGTGTAGACCGAGCGGATGCGGCCACGCCGGACGTGCTGCAGCACGCTCGAGACGGTGGCTTCGCGCGGGTTGATCACGACGTCGATGCCGAGCGAGCCGAGCAGCGGCCCGTACGCGTTGTTGTTGACCAGGGTCAGCGCCCGCTCGCAGCCGTGCCGCTTGGCGAGCAGCGCGGCCATGATGTTGACCTCGTCGTCGTTGGTGACGGCGACGATCGACTTCGCCGTGCCGAGGTTGGCCTCCTCGTGGATCTCCGGATCGCGCGCGTCGCCGTTCAGGACCACGGTGTCCTCGAGCTTGTCGGCGATGAACCGGGCGCGGGCCGGGTCCTTCTCGATCAGGGTCAGGGTGACGTCGGGCTGGGCGACCTCGAGCTCGCGCGCCAGGAACAGGCCGATGTTGCCGCCGCCCGCGATCACGATCCGCTCCGCGACCTTCTCCTCGTGGCCGAAGGCGCGCATGGCGCGCAGCACGTGCTGGGTGTCGACGATCGAGTAGGCCTCGTCGCCGGCGATCAGATGATCGTCGCCGCTCGGGATGAAGAAGTGGTCGTTGCGGGTGATCCCGATCACCGTCTGGTGCAGGTCGGGGAACAGGAAGGTCAGCTGGCGCAGCGGCGTGTCGAGGATCGGGCAGTCGGCATCGCAGCGGACCGCGATCAGCCGCACCCGGTCGTCGGCGAACGGCTGGACGTCGGTCGCGCCGGGCACCTCCAGCCGGCGGGCGATGGCGTGCGCAACCTCGACCTCGGGCGAGATGATCACGTCGATCGGCATGTGCTCGCGCCGGAACAGGTCCTGCCAGCGGCGGTGCAGGTAGCTCTGGTGGCGGACGCGCGCGATCTTGGTCGGGACGTTGAACAGCGAGTGCGCGACCTGGCAGGCGACCATGTTGACCTCGTCGATCTGGGTCACCGCGATCAGGATCTCGGCGTCTTCGGCCCCCGCCCGCTCCAGGACCTCTGGGTGCGAGGCGAACCCGGTCAGCGTCTTGATGTCGAGGCTGTCGGCGATCTTCTGCGACAGCTCCGGGCGCTGGTCGATGACCGTGACGTCGTTGCCGGCCTGGGCGAGGTAGCGGGCGATGTTGTAGCCGACCTGGCCCGCCCCGCAGACGATCACCCGCATCCCCGAGACCCGCTGCCGCGCGCGCCCGTGTCAGTCGTCCGCATGGATGTTCAGGGACT
>DASUSF010000171.1:0-10153 GCA_036375275.1 Geminicoccaceae bacterium
ACGAGCTACAGCGGCTACGGTCGCAGGCGGGGGAAGGGCCGCCGCACCGGCTCGCGGAGGCCGCGGCCTACGGCACGGCCGTCCTCTTGGTCGAGGCGCTCAAGGCAGCCGCGGAACCTCACGCGCGAGGAGCTGACAGGAGCCGTGGGAGGGGCTGTACGCGTTGGAAGGAGGCTTGAGCCACCGCTGACCTACCGCCCCGATCGTCACGTCCGGGCGGAGCCGCGGGTGGTCCCGGCCGAGACCGACCGGCGAATGATCGGAGGGCTCTGGTCTGGAAGTCGCGCACCGCCGTGGGCGCTTCCGGGCGTCCAGCGCCCGCCACCGGGCAAGCGCGCACCGCTCCTTCATGCCCGAGCGCGATCCTCATCCAGGCGAGACGCCTCGGCCCGGCCGGTGGTCCGGACAGCGAACGGCGGCCACGCCGATCCGTGGCCGGGCGATCAGGTCGACCCCGAGGTGATGTCGGCGACGGGCAGCGTCCCGATCACATATGGGTGCTCCCCGGATACTGGCGCCCGAGCACGGCCTTGAGCCCCGCCTTGGTCTCGGCGGTCGGGAAGCTCGCGTGCAGCCCGGCGAAGATTGCCCGGGCCTCGCTGACGTCGCCGAGCTCCAGGAGGTTCCAGGCCTCGAGCGCAGCCAGCGACGCGTCGTCTCCCGCGCGCGAGCGAAGCATCCGGACCAGCTCGAGGGACCGTTCGTAGTGGCCGGCGCGGTAGGCATCCACCGCCTCGCGCCGCGCCAGAACCTCTTCGACGCCGGCGCGCTGGCTGGCCGTCAGCGCCTCCTCGCGCAGGAGGAGCCTCGCTTCTTCGGTGAGCCCGCGCGCCACGTGCGCGTGCGCCAGGCCATAGGTCGCGTCGCCTCGCGCCGCCGGCCGGCCGGTCGCGGCCTCGCGCGCGCGCTCGAACGCCGCGGCCGCCTCGCTGACCCGTTCCAGTTCGTAGAGCGCCCAGCCGTGCGCGACCAGCACGCCCGGATCGACGCGGCCACCACGGCGGATCAGCTGCATCGTCGCCGCGAGACGCTGCCGCGGGCTGCCGCCCTCGACCGCGGCCGATCCTTCGAGGTCGGACAGCACCGCCGCGAGCTTCGGCTCGCGCCCGGACCAGGCGCGCGCGATCTCCGCCGCCCGCTCCTTCTCGCCCACCGCCATCAGGGTCCTGGCGAGACCCTCGGCGGCGGCCCCGGACGGCTGCCAAGCGAGGCTCCGCTCGAACCAGCGCTCGGCGGCCGGCCAGTCCTCGCGCTCGTAGTGGTACCAGCCGAGGACCTGCGCCGCGTCGCCGTGGCGAAGGGCCTCCGCCTCCTCTTCGATCGGGGCCAGCTCGTCGGCGTCGACGTCGCCTGCGCTGACCTTCGCGAGCGCGAGACCGAGCCGGCTGCGCTCGTTCGGCGGGCCGCCGCCGGCGAAGTCCCGCCTGATCTCGGCGAAGCGGGCCTCCTGGGCGGCGTCGCGGGGCTGATCCGCCTCGAGCGCGATCAGCTCCTGCAGGCGTCGGTCGTCCCGGTTCGCGAGGCCTTTCTGCAAGGTGGACAGCCTCTGGTCGGGATCGATCCCGCCCGCCCAGGCGGCGCGATAGAGGTCGTAGGCGCGGCCGGCGTCGCCGAGGCGATAGTGGGCCTCCGCGGCCATCCAGAGGTTCTCGATGTACTGCGGCTCCGCGTTCACCACCTCGGGGTTCCGCTCCGCCAGGACGACGACCTTCTGCCAGTCGCCGGCGGCGACCGCCGCCTTCATCATGGCCCGAGTCTCCGCCGCCGCCATCAGATCGACCAGCTTCGCGGGCGGCTGCCAGGCCGGGTTGATCCGGCGCAGCGCCTCGATGTCGCGCCGGAGCGCGGCGAAGTCGCCCCGCTCGTAGGTCGCCCAGAGGCCGGAGACGTCGATCTCGGCGGGCTGCCGCGCAGCTCCGCCGAACAGATCGCGTGGCGGTTCCCACCCGGGGTGCAGGGCCCTGAGGCGGGCGATCTCCCGGTCCACCGCGGCGTAGTCGTACTGCGCGGCGTGGTAGCGGAGCGCCCGCTCGTCGACCTGCCCGCCGGCGCCGGCCTCTGGCGGTCCGCCCGGCATCCGGTCGATCTGCACCGCCACTCCCTCGCGCAGCGCTCCCCGTTCCTGCGCCGCCACGGGACCCCCGGGACCGGTCGCGAGCGCCACGCCCAGCGCGGCGGCGATGAGATGCTGCCTCATGGTTCCCGTCCCTTGCACAGTGCGACCTTGCTCAGCAGCAGGAGGGTCGACGAGTAGTAGTCGTCGTCCGGCTTCAGCGGCGGCATCATCGCCCGCGCGCTGACCCGGTTGCGGGCGCCGAAGCGGGCGAGGGCGGCGACCGCGAGGCCGCCGCGCGACAGCCGGTCCTTGCCTGGCCGCGCGGTCGCGAGATCGAGCGTCGCCGGCGGCGGCGCCTCGCCGTCGAAGCTCGCCCAGTAGGTCTCGAACGGCTCGAGCAGGTCCCGGGCGCGGGGCAGCCCGCTCCAGGCGAGGTACAGCGGGATGCGGATCGCGTTGTAGCCGAAGACCGGGTCGAAGCCGTCCGGCAGGCGCACCTCGCCGTCGATCAGGAGCCAGTCCGGGGGCAGCCGGTCGGGCCCGAAGCGCGCCCGGTCGAGCAGGCGGAAGCCGGTGTCGACGAGCGCCTGCCAGGGCCCCTCGGGGTCGTGGTCGGCGAACGCCTGGAGGGCCGGGAACACCCAGTAGGACAGGTTGACCACCACGCCGTCGTCGCGCTCGAAGCCTTCGGCGCCGGGGAGCAGGACCGGGCCGGGACCGGCGTCCACCACGAGCTTCTCGCGGACCGCGTCGAGGATCAGGTCGGCCTCCTCGACATGGGCCGGCTCCGCGAAGCGCCGGCCCGCCTCGAGCAGCGCCCAGGCGATCAGGAGGTCGCCGTCGGTCGCATTGTTGGTGTCGGTCACCCCGCCCGCGCCACCGCCCGCGCCGGGCTCGAAGCGCCACGCGAACAGCGGGTCGTCGCGCACGCGGAGCGCATCCCGCGTCCACGCCCAGATGTGCTCGAAGCTCTGCCGGTCGTCGTGCACGACCGCGAGCAGCATGCCGTAGCCCTGCCCCTCGCTGTGGCTGATCCGGCCGTTGCCGGTGTCGATCACCCGACCGTCGGGGCTCACGTAGTGCGCGAGGTAGGCGAGCCATTCGGCGTGGCTGAGGGGCTCCTCGCCCCCGACCGGCGCGCCGCCGGCGAGCAGCAGCGCCAGCGCCAGAGCGAGGCGCTGAGCGGTCCTCATCCGCCCGTGCCGGCGAGCCGGCGGACGCTGATCCGGGTGATCAGGGCGAGCATCAGGATGCCGCCCAACACCAGCAGCATCCAGAAGGCCGGATGCTCGGCGAAGTAGCTGTTCCAGTACAGCACCGACTGCCGGAGCCCCGACGGCGGGTCCTGGAGCGGAAACCGGGCCGCGACCCGGGCCGCTGCGGCGCCCGGACGCTCGAGCGTCCAGGCCGCGACGTCGCCGCGGAGCGCGTACCAGGTCGCCGGCTGGACCAGCGCCGCGACCGCCCGCTCGAGCATCCGCGGGTCGGCGGCGGTGACCACGGTCGCGGTCCGGCGGGGCGCGAACGGCGAGGCGAGCGCGACGGCCGCGCCGTCGAACTGCTTGCTCTCGTCGCCGAAGAAGCCGGGCTCGCGGGCCGCGAGGTCCGGCTGCCACGCCTGCGGCAGGAGCTCGGAGACCGACCGTGACGCGTCCTCGACCAGGTCGTCCATCGCGGCGGCGATGCGCCCGAAGGGTCCCCCCGGCCGGGTCACCGGCCGGCCGATCTGGCGCTCCCACTCGGCCCGCTCGCCAGCCACCGGCCAGGCCTCGGCATGAGCCGCCCGGAGCGGGACGAGTCCCTCGCCCCCGCCAGGCGGCGCCCAAGCCTGGACCAGCGGCTTCGGGCTGTCCGCGGGCCCGCTGCCGGGCGGCAGGAACGAGGCGTTCTCGTCGCGCCGGAGGTGAAGCCGGGCGAGCGGCGTACGGGCCGCGACCCGCTGGTCGAGGGTGCTGAGCGGCCCGACGTAGAGAACGTGCGCGCGCTCGTTCCTCACGCTGAAGCCGAGGTCCAGGCTGAGGAGGGGAGCGCGCGCGGTCTGCGCCATCCGCGCGACCAGGGTCCAGGCCGCGCCGATCGTCGAGGGGTCGTAGGCGGTCGCGACCAGGCTGGTCGGCGCCTCCATGCCCTCGGCCCCGTACGGAAACCCGAGGGAGGCGAAGAGGCCGAGGTCCGGCAGGTTGACGACGTTCGAGACCGTCGGCAGCCAGAGCGTCGAGTCGCCGAACACACCGACGCTCGGGCCGCCGTCGGCCAGCTGGCTGCAGCCCACCGCGTCGGCATTGGTCAGCGCCGGCTCGAACGTGAGCACGTTTCGGCCCGGACGGAACAGGCGGAGCGGCAGGCGGACGGGCTGGCCGTCGACGATGCCGCCCTCGGCGGAGTCCTCGAGGTTGATCAGCCCGGCATACTCGCCGTTGACGATCACGTGCAGCGCCGATCCCGCCCCCACGTTCGGCTTGTAGCCATAGTTGACCCTCAGCTCCGCCTTCCGGTTGTCGGCGACGTAGAAGTCGGGCGGCAGCATGAGGACGAAGCTCATCCGTCGCTCGTCGCTCTGGCTGCGCGGCCCGCTCGGGGCTGCCCACTGCTCGAGCGTCTGGATCCGTCCCGGCCGGACGAAGGGGATCGGCGCCGGGCTCAGCGGCGGCATCTCGTCGACCATGACCGACGGCGCCGCGGGTAGCTCGAGCGCCGGATTGGCGAAGGCGGTCGCGGCGAACAGCAGGTCGTCCTCGGTCAGCCCGGAGATCACCAGGACGCCGTCGCCGTGCTCGTCGTCGAGCCGGTGGACGCCGATGTACGGGCCCTGGATGCGGTTCGCGATCTCCAGGCCGAGCGTGGTCAGCAGCTGGTCGAAGGTCCCGATCACGACCTGGTCGCCGGCCGGAAGATCGAGCGGCTGGTCGGCGGCGAGGGTCGTTCCGCCGCCCTGCCCGCCGGCCGGTGGCGCCGCACGATGCTCGATGATCAGCGGCCGGTCTTCGAGGCGAAGCGCCAGCCCCCGGGCGACCAGGCCGCCGAGCTCGAGCCACAGGTCGGTCTCGACCGGCTCCGGGGTGATGATCGAGACCGCGCCGCCGGTCCGCCCGAGCGGCCAGTTGGGCTCGCCGAGGTCGGACAGGACCAGCGCGCCGTCCGGATGCTCGACCTCGAGCGTCAGGTAGGAGTTGGCGGGGTCGATCTGCGTCCAGAGATCGCGCGAGAGCGTCAGACTGCAGCCTTCCCGGTGCTCCTGCCAGGCCGTCAGCGTCAGGGTGTCGGCACCCGCCGGCAGCGCGTCCCCCGGCAGGGTGATCTCGGCGCGGGTCTGCCCCCGCCGGGGCGAGAGCGGCAGCTCGGCGAGCGCCTCGCCCTTCATCGAGACCACGAGGCGGGAGCTCTCGCTGAGGAGCGACGGCGCCGACTGGTAGGCGAGCTTGAGCGCCGCGCGCCGCACCGTGGCGCCGCTCTCGACCGGCAGCGCGAGGTCGAGGCGGGCATAGCGGCCCCGGAGCTGGAGGTCGCCCGCGGCCACGAGCGCAGGCAGGGCCAGAACCCGCTCATCGATGGCGGTGCCGGCTTCGGGGGTCGCACTGCCTGATGATGGGATGGCGGTCGCGGCTTCGGGCGGGCCGAATGCCGCCTCGTCGGCGGCGTCCTGCTCCGTCTCCGGCCGGCGGTCCGCCGCCGGCGCCTCTGCGGCCGGTGCCTCTGCGCCCGCCGGCTCGACGATGAGGGCGGCCGCGCCGGCTCCAGGCTCGACCGGAGCCTGCTCCACGACTACGCCGTCCTGCGCGTCGGACGGCCCGGGCGGCGCCACCAGCGCCAGCAGCGCCACGAGGACCGGCAGCCGCGGCCGGCCGCGCCCGCCCCGGAAGAGCGGTTCCGCCAGCCGGCGCGCCGGAGGGGCGATGCCGCGCATCAGCGCCTCCCCTTCCAGAGGTCGTGGTAGGGCACCATCGCCGTCGAGTCCGTGCTCACCGGCACCAGGCGCTCGCGGAAGAGGATCGCCTTCGCCATCATGAGGCTGCGGCTCAGGCCGAGCATGAACAGGGCCGCGAACGCCCCCGCCAGCGACCGCTCCCGCTGGCGCTGCTCCTGAAACGCGACCCAGGCGGCGCTGTCGCCGAAGCAGAGCGCGACCAGGCCGTGCTCGTCCTGCCAGCCGTCCGGGAGGAACCAGGCGTCGAGGACCAGCTGGCCGCGGTGCACGTCCTCGCGCTCGATCAGGATCGGGAAGTCGGACACCATCCCGCTCCCGGGCAGCACGATCTGGACCTGCCCGTAGCGCTCGCCGGGGTCGACGCCCTGGGCCTGATCGAAGTCGATCACCAGGCGGGCCGCCTGGAGGCTGGCGCTCTGCAGGACGCCGCGCGCCTCCCAGCTCCGGGTGACCACGTTGATCGGCTTGTCGCGCAGGATCCACCCCGTCGAGGCGCCGCCGGCGCGCTCGTACATCACGCCGAGGCCGGCCAGCGCCAGCGCCAGGTTCACGACGTTCCACGCCATGACGATGGTCAGGTGGTCCTGCTCGAGCGGCGAGGCATAGTAGCGGAACAGGCCGATCAGCGCCGCGATCAGCAGCGTGCAGAACAGGATGAACACCGGCATGGCGAGCCTGGTCACCTGATCGGCGACGATGGCATCGCCCTTAGGCGTCACCCGGAAGCGCGGCGCCCGCGGCCTGCCGAGGACCACGAGGACCGGTCTGATCGTGAACAGGGACAGGAGGAGCTCGTAGAGGTCGGAGACGAACGGCCAGCGCAGCCGCCCGAACAGGTGGTTGGCGATCATCAGCGAGCAGAGCACGTGGGGCAGCGTGAACAGGATGAACTCGCTGAGCGTCGCCTCGAAGATCCTGAGGCCGAAGAACAGGTAGCAGAGGGGCGCGGCGACGAAGACCAGGCGGGAGAACGGGAACAGCCAGAACAGGCAGCTGTTGAGGTAGCAGAGCCGCTGGGCGGGGGTCAGGCCGCGCTTGAGCAGCGGATTGTTGAGCAGGAGGATCTGGACCATGCCCTGCGCCCAGCGGGTCCGCTGGGTGACGAAGCTGTCGAAGGTCTCTGGCGCGAGGCCGGCGACCACCGGGCGGTCGACGTAGGCGCTGTTGTAGCCGGCGGCGTGCAGCTCGAGCGAGGTCAGGGCGTCCTCGGTGACCGAGCTGGTGGCGATGCCCCCGACCCGGAGCAGGTGGCGCCGCCGCAGCACGGCCGCCGAGCCGCAGAACATCGACGCGTTCCAGAAGTCGAGGCCCTTCTGGACCGCCTGGTAGAACATCTCGCTCTCGCTCGGCATCATGTAGAAGGTGCCGAGGTTGCGTTCGACCGGGTCCGGATTGACGAAGAAGTGCGGGGTCTGGACCAGGGCGAGCTTCGGGTCGCGGAGGAAGTGGCCGACCGTCTGCTCGAGGATGTCCTGCGCCGGGACATGGTCGGCGTCGAGCACGAGCACGAGGTCGCCGCTGCTCTGCGTGAGCGCCGAGTTGATGTTGCCGGCCTTGGCGTGGGTGTTGCTGCGCCGGGTCAGGTAGTGCACGCCGAGCTCCTCGCAGAGCCGCCGCAGCCCGTCCGCCCGTTGCCGCGCGGCCGCCGCCGCGGTCGCGTTCCGGCCGTGCAGCTTCTCGTCGGTCCCGCCGTCGTCGAGCAGGAAGATCTCGAGCCGGCTCTTCGGGTAGCGGATGTGCGTGGCCGCGGTCAGCGTGATGCGGAGGATCTCGATCGGCTCGTTGTAGGTGGCGATGAAGACGTCGACGCTCGGATAGTTCTCGAGGTGCTGCGGCAGGCGGGCCGGCGCCCGTTCCTTCGGCGCGAGGTTCGCGAACATGCCGAGGAAGTAGAGGCCGATCGCGTGCAGCTCGGCGAGGTAGAGGATCAGACCGGGCGCGAAGCCGCTCGAGTCGACCGGCGGCAGGGAATAGAACGTCCGCCAGCTCAGGTAGCGGAGCGTGACGAAGGCGGCGAGCAGCAGGATGAACATCCTGATCAGCCCGCTCGGCTTGAACAGCCGGAGCGCGAGGAGCGAGGCGATCGCGGCCAGCGCGAGCCAGGCCTGGGTCGCCAGCCCGACGTCCTGAAGCCCGATCCAGAAGACGATCGTGGCGCAGAGAAGCCAGAAGGTGAGGAGGAATGGCGTCACGTTGGTCCCCGCGTGGAAGCGGCCGAAGTCAAAGGTCGACGACGAGGCGATCGAACATCTCGATCATCTCGGCCGGTGTCTGCTCCGGATCGCAGAACCGGAACTGGAGCGTGGCGGCGCCGCCGGCCCGGCCGGTCGCGGCGAAGCCGCCCTCGACCTGCTGCCAGGCATAGACGCAGCGTGAGCTCCCCGGGTACTCGGCGGCCAGAAAGTGGTACGGGCCGTACCGGTTGCGCCGGGCGACCGGCGCCGACGCGCGCCGCGCGCCTTGGAGCAGGAGCTCGAAGTTCTGGTCGATCAGCGCCGGCGTGAAGTCGAACGCGACGAGGTCGGACTCCGTGGCTGCGGCCTGCCCGTCCGCCCGCTCCCGCATGGCGACGATCACCTTGTTCTCGCCGAAGTCGAGGGTCCGGTTCGCGAGCGAGACCTCGTAGAACCGGACCCCGTCGGGGCCGGCCCGCCGCCGCGCCGCGATCACCTCGGGCGCGCCCGCCGTCTCGAAGCGCACGTCCGCCCGTTCCGGCGGCACGCTCTCCCAGCCGGCGGACGGCCGCGCACCACCTGCATCGGGGCGGCTCGTCCCGCTGCACGCGGCGAGCGCCCCGATCAGCACGACCCCCACCACGATGACGCGCGAGCCCCGCTCGAGAACCGGCCGCGCCGAGGTTCGGGCGCCCGGAAGCAGGCGGTGACGGCCTGGGAACACGCGCTCGTCTCACTTCGACTTGGTGAGCTCCTCCTGGAGGATGCAGATGATCGCCGCGAGCAGCCGCTTGCGGTCGACCGTCGAGCCGGAGCGCCGCCGATCCGGATCGGGCTCGTCCTCGCCGATCGTCTCCGAGAAGGCCAGCACGTCGGCGATGTCGATGCGACGGCGCCGGGCCGGCGGATCGCGGTCCACCTCCGCCGCCCCGTCCTCCGCGTCGAGGTACGGCTCCTCGTGGTCGACGAACTCGTCGGCATCGACCTCCGGCGGCACCGTCACCTGGCCGTTGGACCGCCGGTCCTCGACCCGGCGCCGGACCGGTGGCGGATTCACCGCTGCGGCGATGGCCCGCGGGCGCACCGGCACGGGCGGGGCGGCGTAGGTGGCCTGGGGCGGGCGCGGACGCGCCCGGGCCTCCTCGAGCGCCTCATCGAGGAGTCGGAGCTCGTCCCGCTGAGCCAGCCTCACGGACGGCCGGTATCCGTGAGCCTCGAGCTCCTGCTGGTGATCAGGCATCGACCGGGGGTCCTGCTCGAGGGTCACGCGTAAGCTCCAATACGGCTCGTATTTGCTTCGAATGCACGGTCTAACAGGCCATCGCGCGATGTCAACGCGGCTGCTGATCCTCTCGCCCATCGGCCAGACCGGGCGGTGCCGGCCACCCCGTCCGCGTCTGGCCGGGGCCGCGCCGGCGGGCAGAACCTCCGCTACGCCGGTCCGGTTCCGATCGGGTGAATCCGCTCTGATGCATTGAAACATAGCAATTTTCTTCCGATGAACGGAAGAACGTCGCGGTTCGATGCGGTTCTGTCTCATCGAAAACTGCTCTAGCATCGCAGCCGAGGGACGGGCGCGGGAAGGCTTGGCCGCCGATCCAACGCATCGCGCCCAGGGGGAGGAAGCGGTTCATGAGGATGGGCTGGGCTGCAGTGATTCTCGTCGCCCAACTGAGCCTGGCAGGTGGGCTGCCAGGACGGGCCGCGGCGGCGGATCAGCGGACCCTCGCCGAGATCTGCGGCCGCACCCTCAGCGAGAACACGATCGTCGCGGTCCAGGGTGGCGGCGGGACCTCGTTCGGCGACTGCGCAATCGTCCTCGAGGGCGCGAGGCTCAGGATCTTCGAGGCGGCGCTGGACGGGGACCGGCTCAGGATCACCGGCGTCGGGGAGGCGAACCTCGACATCGTTGGGGCGCGAATTCGTGGCGCGCTCGAGGTCGCCGGCAGCTTCGGCCGGGTTCTCGTCGCGAGCAGCCTGCTGCGCGGCGCGGACGCC
>DASUSF010000172.1:0-2611 GCA_036375275.1 Geminicoccaceae bacterium
CCGATGGAGGGCGTTGTGCAAGGTCGAGAGCCCGGCCCTGACGCCCACGCGCTGCTCGATCTCGCGCTGGAGCTCGGCCAGCGTGACGTCCGGGGTGGCGAGCACCAGCGCCTCGAGCAAGCTCTCGAAGGGTTCGAGCAGCGGCCGGCGATGTCCGCCGTAGCGGCCGGGCGCCGTACTGCCGGTCGCCTCGACCCGCTGCATCAGCTTGATCGCGGTGGACGGCGCAACACTGAAGCGTCGGGCGGCTTCACGGATCGAACAACCATGCTGGACTGCTTGCACGATCCTCTGTCTGAGATCCAACGAGAGCGGGGCCGGCATGACGATAACTCGACTGATCTCAAACCAATATTGTCGAATCACATGACCCGATTCCATGCAATAGGAATATGCTCTAGCGCGGTCTTGTTGCCTTCGCCTCTGGCCGCCGCGAGCACCACGCCAATCCCGCCAATGTCGGCGCAGATCGATTCGACAATCAAGCAGCATCAGCGGTCAGGGTCGGCCGGTGGCACCCGGAGAGGCTGCCGTTCCCGCCGATCTCCGCTTCTCCCAGGTGCGACCAGGCGGCGGCGAGTTGGCCGCTCAGGTCGCCGGCATTCTGAAGGTGAACCGGGTCTCCTCGGGGGTGGAGACGACCTCCAGCGACCCGCCGTGGGCGCGGGCGATCTCCGACGCGATGTAGAGGCCCAGCCCCAGCCCCTGATCACGCGCGCTGGCCGATGCGCGAAAGAACGGCTGGAACAGGCGCTCGATCATCGGGGGTGGGATCGGCGCGCCGGCATTTGCGACCGAGAGCTCGAACACCCCGTTCTCGTCCGACGCTCGCACGGTCACCGGCCGGTCCGCCGCGCCGTGCTTCAGGGCGTTCGCCAGCAGGTTCGACAGCAGCTGGGCGATCCGGCGCCGATCGCAGCTGACCGGCCCGCTCAGGGCGATCTCGGCGCCGATCACGCGGTCGGGCCAGACCGCGCGCAACTCCGCGATGACCTGCTCGAGCACCGGCGCGAGCGGTTCACTCGCGGTCCGCTCGAGCACGAGGCCGCCGCCCAGGCGGCCGCGCGCGAAATCCAGCACATCGTCGATCAGCCCGGCCATGCGCCGGGCGCTGCCCTGAATGAGCGCGACGATGCCCCTGGCGTTCTCCTCCAACGGCGTCTCGGCCAGCAGCCGCGCACCGGCCTCGACCGAGGCGAGCGGGTTGCGCAGGTCGTGGCCGAGGAGGGCGATGAACTGCTCGCGCAGATCCGCAGCCTGTCGCTCGTCGAGGAGCGCTGCCTCGCTGCCCGCGATCCGCTCCTGTGCGTCGAGGTGAAAGCCGATCAGGTCGGCGAACAGCCTGAACATGCCGATCGTCTCGGGCTTCGTCAGCCTGGCCGGCCGCGGGTCGATCGCGCACAGCGTGCCGAAGAACGTGCCGTCCGGACGCCGGATCGGCATCGAGATGTAGCTCTGGAAGCCGTACATCGCCGGCGCGGGATGACCGCAGAAGGCCTGATCCTCGGCGACGTGATCGATGACGACGGCTTCTCCGCTGGCCCGGATCTCGCGACAGATGGTGGTCTCGACCTTCAGTTCGCCGCCCGGCCTGAGCCCGAACGCGATCTCGTCGCGCACGCCGCACGCGATCCAGCGGTCTTCCGTGACCCGCGCCACGGCGGCGAACCCCATGCCGGTGGTGCGGCACACGACCTCGAGGATCGTCGGCACCGACTCGATCCGGGCGATCGCTGCGACAGCGCCCTCGACGTGATCCATGTACGAGACGCTCATCCGCCTGCGCCGGTCCTCGGGAAGCAGCTCACGGGTCGCCCCGGTCGTCTCCGGCCGAGCTGCTGGTTGCACGACAATCCTTTCCAAGGTCTGGCGATTCGGATGGCGGTCAAGTAGCGGGCGGCGGCTCGGCCTCGAGCAGGCCGCGGAGATAGCCGATCGCGCGCGCGGCCGAGGTCGGCCCGTCCGGCTCGTAGACGAACGGCTCGACGCCGCACCAGCCGGCGTAGTCCAGCCGCCGGAGCGCGTCCAGGATCGGGCCGAAGCGGAGCGTCCCCTGACCTGGGGCCCGGCGGTTCGGGTCGTTCAGGTGGACGTGGCCGATCAGCCCCTCCGGCAGCCAGCGCTCGACCAGCGCCGGCACCGCCGCGTCCTCGGTGTTGGCGGCGGCAGAGACGTCGATCATGGTGCGGACGGCCGGGCTGCCGATCCGCTGCACGATCTCGACCGCCTCCTCGACCGTGTTGACGATCTGGGTCTCGGTCCGGGCGAGCGGCTCGATCAGGTAGGCGACCCCCGCCGCCTCGGCGTCGCCGGCGATCGCGGCGAACGCGTCGCCCGCGCGTCCGAGCGCGGTTTCCCGCGCCTCGTTCGGGTCGACCGGTCGCTGCTTCGGCGAGCCATGCACCAGGTAGCCGCCGCCGAGGTCGTGGCAGAGCTCGATCAGGCGGCGCATCACGTCGAGGGTCCGGAGCCGGACGGACTCGTCCCGGCCGGTGATCGACAGGCCCTCCGGCACCAGCAGCAGCCAGTGCAGGCCGGTGATCACGAGGTCGTGGTCCTCGGCGATCCGGCGGAGCTGGCGGCGCCGCACCGCAGCGAGGCGGTGCGGCTG
>DASUSF010000173.1:0-2241 GCA_036375275.1 Geminicoccaceae bacterium
ACCATTGCAAACTCGTTAATGCCGTCTCGCCATGACGGACGCTAAGGGCCGGCGGACCGAGCCCGTCACGACCGCCGATGTGTGGGTTCGGGACCGGAGGCTCCGAGGGGTAGTGTCCAGGATCTTCGCACTTTGGTGGTGGTGGCTGGTTGGTCGGTTGGGTCAGGCAGTCTGCAGGTCCTCGTGGTGGAGCGGGGTCATGGAGCCGCGAGCGCTCAGGCGATCTCGCGGCCGTAGTAGAGCATCTGCGTGTGGGTCGCTTCGGCGAAGAACAGCCAGCGCCCGATCGCGATCGTGGTGAGGCCGGTGATCGCG
This sequence comes from Geminicoccaceae bacterium, assembly GCA_036375275.1. Classification (GTDB taxonomy): domain Bacteria; phylum Pseudomonadota; class Alphaproteobacteria; order Geminicoccales; family Geminicoccaceae; genus DASUSF01. The sequence goes on from DASUSF010000173.1 coordinate 316, forward strand.
GCTAATAGCGCCGTCAGCACGGCGGGGAAGCCGCCGAGGAGCAGCGCGAGCGCCGTCAGCAGTGCCGTCGCCAGGGCGAGCCCGAGGCTGGTCAGGCGAAGCTTTCGGGCGTGCTTCCGCCCGATCCGGTAGCCCATCTCGGTGAGCAGGTAGTTGGTCTGGGTGTGCGGTGGCTCTACCATCCGGACCAGGCCGAGCGGGCCGAGGCCGGTGGCCTCGCCGGTGGTGACCCGCTCCCGGCTCCCTGCCTGCCAGCGCCAGAGCGCCTCCAGCCCGACCGCGACCAGCGTCACGACGAGGGCGAGGCCGCCCGCGATCCCGGCCGCCGCGCCGAACAGCAGGAGCAGGAGGTGCAGCAGCAGCGCCCCGCTCATCAGCGCGAACCCGACGTAGAGCCAGGGCGTGAGCGGCTGATGCCATTCCCGGACCGGCTCGAGGGAGGCGTAAATCATGCCGGTGCACCAGACGGTCGTCGCGGCGCCGAGCGCCGTCAGCAGGCCCGTAGCGGTCATCCAGAGCGGTGTGCCGTCCGGCCCGATCAGCACCCAGCCGACGGCGAGCACGAGGGCCGGGACGTACGTCAGCAGGGCCGCCAGCCCCTCGCGCGACAGCCACGACGAGCGCCACTGGCTGACCGCGCGCCAGGCGCGCTCGGGGTGCTTGAGGTGAAAGGTCGAGCTCACGAGGCCCGCCGTGATCAGCCCGAGCGCGAGCCCGATTCCGACCGCACCGAACCAGGATCCCGTCGGCACGAGGCCGAGCGGTGCCGCGAGCGCGAGCAGGAACAGGAGCCCGTAGCCGGCGCCGGACGCGGTGGTGAAGAAGATGATCGACGGCGCCGGGTGCAAGGCTTCAGGCTTCCCGCACGCCCGGTCGACGGGCGGCCGAGGACACGTGTGCGATGGTGGGCGTTTGGTTCTCGGCCGCCGCGGGCGCGGCGCGGACCAGCATCATGGCCGAGGCGTCAGTCGCCGAGCACGCGGTCGAGCCAGCCGAGGAACCCGCCGCCCGCCGGGGCGTCCTCGAGCGCGGCCGGAGCGCCCTGGTACCCCGGCCGGTTCTTGCGCGGCCGGGGCGGCAGGTACTTGTTGGTCGGCCGGTAGCCCATCTCCGGCATGAGGTCGTAGCCGCCGCGCTCGGCCACCAGCCTGGAGACCCTGGACTGCGGATCGGCGAGATCGCCGAAGTGGCGGGCGGTCGCCGGGCAGGTCCGGACGCACGCCGGGACCCGATCCACCTCCTCGAGGTTCTCGTTGTAGATCCGGTCGATGCAGAGCGTGCACTTCTTCATCACGCCCGAAGCGGCGTCGAGCTCGCGGGCGCCGTAGGGGCACGCCCAGGCGCACAGCCCGCAGCCGATGCAAAGCTCCTCGTCGACCAGGACGATGCCGTCCTCGGCGCGCTTGTACGACGCGCCGGTCGGGCAGACCGTGACGCAGGCGGCGCTCTCGCAGTGCAGGCACGACTTCGGGAAGTGGACCGTCCGCCCGTCCGCCCCCTCGCCCACCTCGTAGCCGTGGACCCGGTTGAGCCAGGCGCCGCGGGCGCTCGCCCCGTAGGGATCCTGGTCGGAGAGCGGCGCCGGATAGCCGCCGGTGTTCCACTCCTTGCAGTTGACGACGCAGGCCTGGCAGCCGACGCAGGTGTCGAGGTCGATCACGAGCCCGAGCCGCTTTCCGGGCCGCTCCTTCGGCAGGGCCGTCACGCGGAGACCTCGTCGCCGGCGGGCGCGGCCGGAGCGCCGTAGCGGAGCTCGTTCGGGCGGGGCGGGAGGCTCCCGGGCGGATGCAGGACCTCGAACTGGGGCGTGCTCATGCCCGCCCCGCGCTCCGCCTTCTCGATCCGGACCCGGAGGTCGTACCACGCCGCCTGGCCGGTCACGGGATCGGCATTCGCGTAGCGGTAGCCGCCATCGCGCTCGGGCAG
>DASUSF010000174.1:0-9687 GCA_036375275.1 Geminicoccaceae bacterium
CGGCCTGTACGTCCCGCCGCATTTCCGGGACGCGGACCGGCCCGTGCATCCGGCGGAAGCCTGGTTCGACGCGCTGCAGCGGGACAAGGCGCTGCTCGATCACGACAAGCCGGGCTTGCCGGGGAGCGCCGGCTCGCCGCCCGCGCCGCCGGCAGCCGCCGAGCGCCACCGCTAGAGCAATTTCCGATGAGACAGAACCGCATCGGCAGCGACGCCCTTCCGCTCATCGGCAGAGAATTGCTCCATTCCAATGGATCAGAGCGGATTCACCCGATCGGAAGCGCTGGCAAGGCGGTTCCGTCATAGCGGGATCCGCTCTAAGCGCGCCGCAGCGCCATCATCGGCTCTCGACAAGACCGCGCTCCGCCCGTTCAATCCGGCACCATCACGTCAGGCTGGCACCGCCGGGGAGATGAACGTGCCGAAACGGATGCTGCTGCTCGTCGCGCTCCACACCGTCACCACGAGCGCATCGGCGCAGGAATACGGCGATCCGGAGCAGGGGCGGGCGCTGGTGACGCAGTGGTGCACCACCTGCCACGTGGTCGACCGGAGCGGCGAGGGCGCCGACGTGGGGCCGCCGCTGCCGGCCCTGCTCGACCACGACCTGCGGACGCCGGACGAGATCCGCGGCTGGCTCGCCGACCCGCACCCGCCGATGCCGGACCTCGACCTGAGCCGACAGGAGATCGAGGACGTGGTCGCCTACCTCGAGAGCCTGCGCGACCAGACTCCGCAGTAGTCGGCAGCCCCGCCCTGGAGTGGATCCCGATAGTGCGGAACCGACTGCGGGCGGTTCCGGTCGGGTGAATCCGCTCGGCTTCGCTGACCTGCCCGTTTCCCGAGCCGGCAGGTGGTTCCACCTGCCTGGAACGCGGGCTAGAGCTCTCTCCGGTAGTTCGGCGCCTCGCGGACGATCGCGACGTCGTGGACGTGCCCCTCGCGCAGCCCGGCGCCGGTGATCCTGAGGAAGGTGCAGCCGTGCTGCATCGCGCCGATCGTCGGGCTGCCGGTATAGCCCATCGCCGCGCGGAGCCCGCCGGTCAGCTGGTGGATGACCTGCGCGACCGGGCCGCGATAGGGCACCTGCCCCTCGATCCCCTCCGGGACCAGCTTGAGCGTGTCCCGGATGTCCTGCTGGAAGTAGCGGTCGGCGGAGCCGCGCGCCATCGCGCCGAGCGAGCCCATGCCGCGGTACGCCTTGTAGGAGCGGCCCTGGTAGAGATAGACCTCCCCCGGGCTCTCGTCGGTGCCGGCGAAGAGCGAGCCGATCATCGCGCAATCGGCTCCGGCGGCGATCGCCTTGGCGAGGTCGCCGGAATTGCGGATCCCGCCGTCCGCGATCACCGGCACGCCGGCGTCCTGGCAGTGCGCGCTGAGCTCGAGGAGCGCGCTGAGCTGCGGCACGCCGACCCCCGCGATCACCCGGGTGGTGCAGATCGAGCCCGGGCCGATCCCGACCTTCACCGCGTCCGCGCCGGCGTCGATCAGGGCCTTGGCGCCGGTGAGCGTGGCGATGTTGCCGGCGATCACCTGGACCCGGTTGGACAGGCGCCGGATCCGGTCCAGCGCCTGGAGCACGCCCGTCGAGTGGCCGTGCGCGGTGTCGAGCACCAGCACGTCGACGCCCGCCTCGATCAGCGCCGCGGCGCGCTCCAGCCCGGCCTCGCCGACCCCGATCGCCGCGCCGGCGCGGAGCCGGCCGTGGTCGTCCTTGCAGGCGTTCGGGAACGCGGCCGCCTTGTCGATGTCCTTGACCGTCATCAGGCCGATCAGCCGGTAGTCGTCGTCGACCACGAGCAGCTTCTCGATCCGGTGCCGGTGGAGCAGGGCCCGCGCCTCGTCGCCACCGACGCCCTCGCGGACCGTGACCAGGTTTTCCGCGGTCATCAGGTCCCGGACCGGCACGGCGGGATCGCTCGCGAACCGGACGTCGCGATGGGTCAGGATCCCGACCAGGCGGCGCGCGCCGCCCTCGACCACCGGGATGCCCGAGATCTGGTGGCGCTCCATCAGCTCGAGCGCGTCCGCGAGCGGCGCGTCGGGGCCGAGCGTGATCGGATTGACCACCATCCCCGCCTCGAACTTCTTGACCGTGCGGACCTCGTCGGCCTGCGCCTCGACCGTCAGGTTCTTGTGGATCACGCCGAGGCCGCCGTGCTGGGCGAGGGCGATCGCGAGCCGGCCCTCGGTCACCGTGTCCATGGCCGAGGAGACCAGCGGGATGCCGAGCTCGATCTCGCGGGTCAGGCGGGCGCGGAGGTCGACGTCCGCCGGCAGCACCTCCGAGCGCGCCGGCTCGAGAAGGACGTCGTCGAAGGTCAGGGCCTCGCGGATGGCGACGCCGGCGCGGCCGTGCATGGCTGGGACCTCCTGCTCGTGACGTGGCCGCTATATACGCCGGCGTCGCGCCACCCTCAACAGGGGCACGGGGGCCGGCCCGGCTTCCCGGACCGGCCCGCCCCAGCAGCACGGCTCCGGATGCGCCGGAGCCCTCCGGATCAGGTCAGTTGCTCGACGTGCCGCTGTCGTCGCTGCCGCCACCCGAGGTCTGACTGTCGGCGCCCTGGCTCTTCTGCACGCCGGCCGCGCCGCCGAGGGCCTCGAAGTCGGCGTTCGGCATCTCCTCGCTGGCACCGAGCGCCGCATCGAACTCGCTGCGCCGCCAGTCGACGAACTCGGCCCGCGTCACCGTGCCGTCCTCGTCGACATCCACCTTGGACCACGCCTCGGCGTCGTGGACGGTGACGAAGTCGTCCTCGCTCAAGCTCTCCTTGCCGCCGAGGAGGGTCGTGTATTCCTGATCGGCGCAGTCGTCGGCCTCGTCGGCGCTCACGTGGCCGTTGCCATCCCGATCACACGCCGCGGCCTGAGCCAGCGCCTGTCCCGAGCCAAGGCCGAGGGCAAGCAGAAGGGCAAGGGCAGAACTGCCCATGAGCCTGATCATCCCTTTTCTCCACTGCGTTGGACTGTGCGTTGAAATGTTCGGCTGCCGGAATCGTTCCAGTACGGCAGTTCTGGTCGAGCAGACACAGTCCCGGCGGCGAATCAGCCGAGCGAGTGGATGATCTCCCGGTAGGCGCCCTCCGGGAACGCCTTCATGGTCGTGGTGCGGACGTTGCCCTGGGCGCCGAGCAGGAGCTGGAACCGGGCGGAGATCGCATCGTCCGGCGCCTCGTAGATCAGGATCAGGTCGTACTGGCCGAGGGTCATGAAGAAGTGACGGTAGGTGCCGCCCATCTCTTCCAGGAGGTGCTTGGCCTGGTCGAGCCGGCGCGGCGACTCCTTGACCGCCCGGATCCCCTTCTCGGTATAGGTCATGAGCGAGATGTAGGTCGGCATGGCAAGAGCCCCCCTGATGCGATGCGCCGCCAGTCTAGAGCAGCATCCGATTTGACGCGATCGCCGTCTGGCGATCGTCGTCCGGATAAAGCTGCTTTAACTCATTGGAATAGAGCCGTTTGCTTTTCGATGAGCGTGATGGAATCGCTGTCCAAGGTGGTTCCACCTCATCGAAAACGGCTCTAGCTGATGCCATGCCCGACCGGTCCAGCGCAGCGGCGGCCGGGTGGTGGCGCTCGCCCGCTCATTCCGCCGCGCTGTCCGCGGAGCGCGGCGGCGTCACCTTGATCAGCACCACCTGATGGCGCTGCCGGCGGAGGATGTCGAAGCGGAAGCCGTGGAACAGGAAGCTCTGGCCGACCTCGGGGATGCGCTGCGCCTCGTGGATCACGAGGCCGGCCACGGTCGCCGCCTCCTCGTCCGGCAGGCGCCAGTCGAACTGCCGGTTCAGGTCCCTGACCGTCACCCAGCCCGAGACCAGGACCGACCCATCGGCCTGCGGCTCCATGCCGACCGTCTCGATGTCCTTCTCGTCGGTGATCTCGCCGACGATCTCCTCGATGATGTCCTCGAGGGTCACGACGCCTTCGAGATCGCCGTACTCGTTGACCACGAGGGCCAGATGCTGGCGCTGCTGGCGGAACGCGATCAGCTGCTTCCTGAGCGGGGTCGTGTCGGGGATGAACCAGGGCGGTGCCAGCAGGGTCTCGATGTCGACCCCCTCGAGCCTTCGCCCGTTCCGCGTCACCGCCGCCAGCAGGTCCTTGACGTGCAGCACGCCGATGATGGTGTCCGGATCGTCCCGCCAGACCGGAAAGCGCGAGAACGGGCTCGCCACCACCTGCTCGAGCAGGTCCTCGGCCGGCAGCGCCACGTCGAGCATGGTGATGTTCTTGCGGTGGGTCATGATCTCGCTGACCTCGACGTCGGCGAGGTCGAGGATGCCGCCCAGCATGTCCCGCTCCTGCTTCGGGACCGCGCCCTCGTCGGCGTGCAGCGCGATGGTGCCGCGCAGCGCCTCGAACGACGAGGACAGCGGCTCGCTCTGCGCCTCGACGCCGAACAGGCGGAGCGTCCGGTTGACCACCCACTGGACGAACCGGGTCACGGGCGCGAGCACCATCACGAGCACGCTCGCGACCGGCGCGATCCAGAGGGCCATCCGCTCCGGGTTGCGGATCGCGTAGGTCTTGGGCAGGACCTCGGCGAAGATCACGACCAGCGCCGTCATGATCAGGGTCGCCCACGCGATCCCGGCTTCGCCGGTGAGCCTGATCAGCAGGTCCGCGGCGATCGCGGTCGCGAGCACGTTGAACAGGTTGTTGCCGAGCAGCAGCGCGCCGATCAGGTTCTCCTTGCCCTCGAGCAGGCGCCGGACCAGGGTCGCGCGGCGGTTGCCCTCGCCCGCCAGGTGGTGGATGTGGGCGCGCGATGCGCCGGTCATCGCGGTCTCGGTGCCCGAGGTGAGCGCCGAGCACATCAGCAGCAGGAGCACGGCGCCGATCGAATACGTCATGGTCATCCAGGCCTCGACGACCCCGCCGACGGGGCGAGGTCCCGATGGGTGGAACGTCGGGCGGCCCGACGTGGCGGGCGCTCAGGGATCGTCGGCATCGAGCAGCGCCCGGAGCTCGGCCGGCTCGACCGTCGCGCCGGCGAAGGCGCGGCCGATCCCGCGGGTCAGGACGAAGCGGGGGCGGCCTGCCTCGACCTTCTTGTCGGCCTGCATGGCGGCGATCGTCTCCGCCGCGGAGAACGGACCGCCCGGGATCCGGGCGCGGGCGTCGGGCAGCCCGACCGCGCGCAGGTGGGCGCGCAGCCGCTCGAGGTCCGCCTCGGGACAGAGCCCCTGCCGGACCGAGAGCCGGAACGCGAGCACCATCCCGACCGCCACCGCCTCCCCGTGCAAGAGGGCGTCGCCGTAGCCGGCGAGCCGCTCGAGCGCGTGGCCGAAGGTGTGGCCGAGGTTGAGCAGCGCGCGCCGGCCCTGCTCGCGCTCGTCGGCGGCGACGATCGCGGCTTTCGCCCGGCAGCTCTCGACGATCGCCTGCTGGCGCAGCCCCCGGTCGCCGGCGAGCAGGGCCGGGCCGTTGGCCTCGAGCCATCCGAAGAAGGCCGGGCGGTCGATCAGGCCGTACTTGACCACCTCGGCGTAGCCCGCCCGGAGCTCCCGCGCCGGCAGCGTCGCCAGCACGCGTGTGTCGCTCAGCACCAGCCGCGGCTGGTGGAAGCTCCCGATCAGGTTCTTGCCGTGGCGGCTGTTGATGCCGGTCTTGCCGCCGACCGCGCTGTCGACCTGAGCGAGCAGCGTGGTCGGGATCTGGATCAGGTCCAGGCCGCGGAGCAGGGTCGCGGCGGCGAAGCCGCCGAGATCGCCGACCACCCCGCCGCCGAATGCGAGCACCGGTGTCGAGCGCTCGATCCCCCGGGCCAGGATTGCTTCGAGCAGGCCGTCGAGCACCTCCAGGCACTTGCTCGCCTCCCCGGCCGGCACGACGTGCCGGAGCGGCTCGAGGCCGCCCGCGCGGAGCGCGCCCTCGAGGCGCTCGAGCTGGCCGGCCCGCTCCAGGTTGGAGTCGCTCACCACGACCACGCGCGGGCTCCGGACCACCGGGCGGATCAGCTCGCACGCCCGCTCGGTCAACCGGTCGCCGACCAGGATCGAATAGGCGCGGCCGTCGAGGCCGACCTCGATGGTCGTGATGTCGGTCATGGCTGCCACCCTGGCGAGAGGTCCCCGAGACCCAGGACGATGCGCTCGACCACGCTCCGGATCGAGCCGAGGTCGCTATCGACGACGAGGTCGGCCTGCGCATAGACGGGGCCGCGCTCGCTCAGCAGCGCCTCGAGCCGGGCGCGCGGATCGACCCCGTGGAGCAGGGGGCGGTCGGAGCGCCGTCCGGTCCGGCGGACCAGCTCGTCGATGCCGGCGCGGAGCCAGACCGACACCGCCCGCTCGCGCACCAGCGCGCGGGTCCCGGCGTCCATGAACGCCCCGCCGCCCAGCGCCAGCACCTGCTGCTCGCCCATCAGCAGCCGTCGGATCACCTGCCGCTCGCTCTGCCGGAAGGCCGCCTCGCCGACCTCCGAGAAGATGTTCGCGATGGTCGTGCCGGCGGCCTTCTCGATCTCCCGGTCGGCGTCCCGGAAAGGCAGGTCGAGCGCGCGCGCGAGCTTGATCCCGATCGACGACTTGCCGGATCCCATCATGCCGACCAGCACGACGCTCCGCCCGGCCCGCGCTGGCGCGCCGGGCCGGAGGTCAGGATCGGAGGCCCGCACGGCGCTCATCGGATGCACGGGGGCGGCCGTCGCCCACCAGACGTTGAAACCCCGGGAGGCAGTGGATATAAAGCCGCGAGCTTCGTCCGGAGCAACCTCCGCTGCCCGGGCCGGTCTGTCCGCGGGGTAGAATGTCCACGCTACGCCGGATTCTGATCGTCGTCGCCCTCGTCGTCGTGCTCGGGGGCATCACCTTTCTCGTCACCTGGGACATTCCGCCCCCGACTGCGAAGGTCGAGCGGGTGATTCCGGACGAAGAGCTGCCGCGCTGAACACGCTCGGGCGGCTGTCCGTCATGAGAGTCCTCCGGCGGCCGGCCCGGTGCGTCCCGTTGGTCCTGGCGTTCGTCGTGGCCGGCGCGCCCGAGCTTAGCGCGCAGCCCCAGGGGCCGATCAAGCTCTTTCCCGACGTGGACGAGGGCGCGACGCCGGAGCCGTCGGTGCCGGTCCGGCCCGAAGGGGATGCTCCGGCGCCCGGCCCGCGCGATTCCGACGCCCGGGTGCGACCCGGCTCGCCGGCCATGGAGACGCCTGAACGCCCGGACGACGAGGGCGCCGTCCGGGTCGAGGGACTGGAAGCGCCGGAGGTCGATGCGATCGGGCTGCCCGACGGGCTCGATCCCGCGATCTGGCAGGCGGTCGACCCCGAGCGGGCGGTCCGGCTGATCGGGCGCCTGCCGGTCGCGCATCACAACCGCCCGCTCCAGGCGCTGACCCGCCGGCTCCTGATCACCGGCGCCCTGTTCGGCGACGCCGCCAGCCCGGGCGCGATGCTGATCGCCCGGGTCCGGGGGCTGGTCGCGATGGGCGCGCTGGACGATGCGGCCGCGCTGCTCGACCAGCTGCCGCGTCAGGATGTCGACACGGCGCTGACCCGTGCGTCCGCCGAGGTCGCGCTGTGGCGCGGTGACGTCGAGACCGGCTGCCGGCTGGCCGAGGCGGTGGCGCCGGTCGCGAAAGCGCCCTTCTGGGGCGAGCTCATGGTGTTCTGCCGGCAGCGCGCCGGCGACGCGGACGGCGCCGCGCTGGCGCTCGACCTGCTCCGCGACGCCGGACAGACCGACGATCGGCGCTTCCTCGCGCTCGCCGAAGGCCGGGGCGCCGCGGGCGGCGGCGATGCGCCCTGGACGGCGCTGCACGTCGCGATGCTGGAGGCAACGGGTCGACCGCTTCCCGACGGGGCGGCGGAGCAGGCGTCGGGGCCGCTGCTCGCCGCCCTGGCGATGCGGCCGGAGCTGGCGCCGGAGGGGGCGCTCGAGCTCGGCGAACGGGCCTTCATGCGCGGCGCCATCGATCGCGACCGGCTGGCGGAAGCGTATCGGGCCGCCGCGGCGGAGCGTCCGGCGGATCGCGAACCGGACGATCTGCCCCTGCCCGCCGCCCGCGCGACGGTGTTCGCCATGCTCGAGGCGGGGGCGGAGCCGGGCGAGGCGGCCCGGGTCTTCGATCGCCTGTGGTCGCGGACGCCGGTGGATCAGCGCGAGCTGACCGGCGCCGCGTTCGCGCCGCTCCTGAACGAGCTGCCGGCCCTGGAGGAGCTGCTGTTCGCGGCGCCGGCGTTCGCCCGGGCGCTGCTGGTCGCCGGCTATCCCGGCCCGGCGTCCCGCTGGCTCGACCTGCTGCGGAAGCACGCCGCCGACGACGTCACCGCGCGGGAGGCGGCGGCCGCGCTCGCCCCGCTGCTCGCGATCGGTGGCATCCGGGACGGGGGCGCGCGCTTCGGGCGCGAGGCGTTCGAGGCATGGCGCGCGAGCCGGGCGGAGGACGCCCCCGCCCCGGCACGCCTGCTCGCCCTGCTCGAGGGCGCCGGGGCGCGCGTGCCACTCGATCTCTGGTGGCTGGTGGAGGAGGAGCCCGGCGACGGCCAGCCCGCGCCCGGCGTTATCTGGCGGATCCTGGAGCGGGCGCGGTTGTCCGGTGCGACCGGCGACGCGATCCTCGCGGGGCTGCACCTGCTCGGCGGCGAGCCGGCGGCGGCGGACCGGGAAGCTCTGATCAAGGGGCTCGGGGCGCTCCGCGAAGCGGGTCTGGCCGAGGAGGCGCGCCGGATCGCCACGGTCGCCGCGGTGCGGTCCGGGCTCTAGAGCAATTCTCGATCAGAGGGAACCGCCCGACGTGGGAACAGGCCGCGCCGATCGAGAAGAAGTGCTCCATCTCTTTGCCATGGAGCAGCTTTGTCCGGGCGCGATCGGCGAGAGGCGGTCGCGTCTGACCGGATGCTGCTCTAGCGCCGTCCCCGCATGAGCGCCGAGATCGATCGGTTCCTCGAGATGATGGCGGCGGAGCGCGGCGCGGCCGGACTGACCCTCGACGCCTACCGGCGCGATCTCGTGGACTTCAGCCGGTTCCTGGAGCGCGCCGGTGCCACCCTGCTCGACGCCGACGCCGCACAGGTCCGCGCCTACCTCCGCTCGCTCTCGGCGGCCGGCCTCAAGCCGTCGACCGCGGCGCGCCGGCTGTCCGCGATCCGCCAGCTCTGCCGCTTCCTGTTCCTGGAGGGGGACCGGGCGGACGATCCGACCCAGGTGGTCGACGGGCCGGTGCCGCGCCGCTCGCTGCCGAAGGTCCTGGATGGCGGAGAGGTCGAGGCGCTGATCGAGGCGGCGCAGAACCGGGCGGGTCCCGCCGGCCGCCGCCTGGTCGCGGCGCTCGAACTGCTCTACGCGAGCGGCCTGCGCATCTCGGAGATGCTCTCGCTGCCGCTCGCCGGCCTGTCCCGCTCCCTGGACGCCGTGGTGGTCATCGGCAAGGGCGACAAGGAGCGGATGGTGCCGCTGGGGCGCGCCGCGGCCCGCGCGATCGCGGCCTACCTCCCGGTCCGCGACACCTTCCTGATCGGCAGCCCGCGCGGCCGGCCCTTCCTGTTCCCGTCGCGCAGCCGCCAGGGCCACCTGACCCGGCAGCGCTTCCAGCAGCTCCTGAAGGAGCTGGCACCCGAGGCCGGGATCGACCCGGGCCGCCTCTCGGCGCACGTGCTGCGGCACGCCTTCGCCAGCCACCTGCTCGACGGTGGCGCCGACCTCCGCGCGGTGCAGGCGATGCTCGGCCACGCGGACATTGCGAC
>DASUSF010000175.1:0-2853 GCA_036375275.1 Geminicoccaceae bacterium
TCCTCGGGCGTCTTCCTGGCCATGACGATCCCCTCTTCTCCGGGTGCGACCGCGCTTCGCGCTGCTTGCGCACGGTTTGGGTGCTGCGGTCGACTTTACCTTGCTTCGCGCTGCCCGGGCACCCGAGCTGGTGCATGCGTCGGCTTAGCGAGCCAGCGCGCCGACCGCAACAGCGGCCACGATCCTCGGCAGGACGCCCGGCGCCTGGGCGCGATGCCACTCGACGGGCCGGAGAGACGGGCGCGCCACCCACCGCCTGATCTGGTACCGTCGTAAGCAGCGGCTACCAGATGTTGGATGCGGTGATGCGGAGCGGCGATCTGTCTCCACGCCGGAGCGATTGAATGGAACCCCTGGTCTTCTTCGCCGTGCTCGCCGCGGCGGCGATGCACGCCGGCTGGAACGCGGTGGTCAAGGTCGGGCTCGACCCCTTCCTGTCGATCGTCCTGGTCGCGCTCTCGTCCGGCGCGGTCGCCCTCTGCCTGGTGCCGTTCGTTCCGGTCCCGGGCGCCGACGTGTGGCCGTTCCTGATCGCGTCGGGCGCGCTCCACGTGCTCTACAACCTCTGCCTGGTCCAGGCCTACCAGGCGGGCGACCTCGGCCAGATCTACCCGATCGCCCGCGGCGCGGCGCCGATGCTGGTGGCGCTCGCCGGCGTGCTGGTCCTGCGCGAGCCGCAGACGGCAACGGAGGCCGCGGGCATCGCGCTCCTGGTGAGCGGGGTCTGGCTGATGGCGGTCCGGGGCGGCCGGGGCGCCGCCCTGCCCCAGGGCCGCGGCATCCTGTTCGCGCTCCTGACCTCGCTCTGCATCGCGAGCTATACCCTGCTCGACGGCATCGGCGCGCGGCGGGCGGACGGCGCCGCGGTCTACGCGATCTACCTGTTCGTCATCGACGGCGTCCTGATCCTCGCGCTGGTCGCGGCCATGCGCGGCGCGGCCGGCTTCCGCGCCATGAGCCGGGCCTGGGCCGGCGGCTTCGCGGGCGGCATGATGTCGCTCTTCGCCTACTGGGTCGTCATCTGGGCCATGACCCGGGCGCCGATCCCGCAGGTCGCGGCGCTGCGCGAGACCAGCGTCCTGTTCGCACTCGCCATCTCGAGCGTCATGCTGCGCGAGCGGCCGACCGCCTGGCGGATCGCGGCCGGCCTCCTGATCGTCGCGGGCGCCCTCGCGCTCCGTCTCGGCTGATCAGAGGTGGCTGGCCAGGAACTGGCGGAGGCGCTCCGACTTCGGGTTGTTGAAGACCTCGCGCGGCGGGCCCTCCTCCTCGATCCGCCCGGCGTGGAGGAACACGGTCCGGGTCGAGACCTCGCGCGCGAAGCCGACCTCGTGGGTGACGATGAGCATCGTCCGGCCCTCCTCGGCGAGGTCCCGGATCACGCGCAGCACCTCGCCGACCAGCTCCGGGTCGAGCGCCGAGGTCGGCTCGTCGAACAGCATCACCTGCGGCTCCATCGCCAGCGCCCGGGCGATCGCGGCGCGCTGCTGCTGCCCGCCCGAGAGGTGCGAGGGGTAGTGGTCGCGCTTGTCGGCGATCCCGACCTTGGCGAGCAGGGCCTCGGCCCGCCGGACCGCCTCGGCCTTCGGCGTCTTCAGGACGTGGACCGGGGCCTCGATCACGTTCTCGAGCACGGTCATGTGCGACCAGAGATTGAAGCTCTGGAAGACCATGCCGAGCCGGGTGCGGATCCGGTCGACCTGCTTCGGGTCCTCGGGCCGGGCCCCGCCCTTGCCCTGGACCATCCGGATCAGCTCGCCGCCGACCTGGACCTCGCCGGAGTCCGGCACCTCCAGGAGGTTGATGCAGCGGAGCAGGGTGCTCTTGCCGGAGCCGGAGCTGCCGATCATCGAGATCACGTCGCCGTTCCGGGCCTGGAGCGAGACCCCCTTCAGGACCTCGAGCGGGCCGAACCGCTTGTGCAGGTCCTTGACCAGAAGAGCCTCGCCATCCGCCCCGTCGTTCATCCCCGGCACCCCGCGCCACCCCGTCACCGGCGGAGGCTAGAGCCGTTTTCGATGAGGTGGAACCACCTTGGACAGCAATTCTATCACGCTCATCGAAAGCAAACGGCTCTATTCCAATGTGATAGAGCAGCTTTATCCGGACGACGATCGCCAGACGGCGATCGCGTCAAATCGGATGCTGCTCTAGCATGCGGCCCCGGACCCGCCCAGCCGCCTCAGGCGTCTGCGCGCGGGGTGAAGACGAGGTCGACCTCGTGGCGCGCGCCGGCGAGGTCGAGCCGGCTCGTCCGCGGCGCGCTCGCGGCGATCACCCGGCCGCGCCGGATGACGTGGAGGCGGGGCGGGCGAAGGCGGATCGCCTCGATCTCGTCCTGCGCCTGCAGGACCACGAGATCGGCGTCCGATCCGGGCTCGAGGCCGTAGCCGGCGAGGCCCATCGCCTTTGCGCCGGCGGAGGTCACCGCCGCGTAGCAGGCGCGCATCTGGTCGCGCCCGGTCATCTGGCAGGCGTGCACCGCCATGTGCGCGACGTCGAGCATGTCGTGGGAGCCGAGCGAGTACCAGGGGTCCATCACGCAGTCCTGGCCGAACGCGACGTTGACCCCCGCCGCCATCAGCTCCGGCACCCGGGTCAGCCCGCGGCGCTTCGGGTAGGTGTCGTGACGGCCCTGGATCACGATGTTGATCAGCGGGTTCGGGATCGCGTGCAGCCCGGCCTCGGCGATCAGCGGGATCAGCTTCGAGACGTAGTAGTTGTCCATCGAATGCATCGAGGTCAGGTGGCTCGCCGCCACCCGCCCCTCGAGCCCGAGCCGCCGGGTCTCGTCCGCCAGGGTCTCGACGTGGCGCGAGCTCGGATCGTCGGTCTCGTCGCAGTGCAGGTCGA
>DASUSF010000176.1:0-3441 GCA_036375275.1 Geminicoccaceae bacterium
GCGCGGCCGCGGTGCGACGCGTCCCAACCCAACGGATGCCGGCCCACTCAATCCGCGCTGCCGGCGGGCTCGGCCTGGGCGAGCAGCTGGCGCAGGACGTAGTGGAGGATGCCGCCGTGGCGGTAGTAGTCGACCTCGTCAAGGGTGTCGATCCGGCAGAGCAGCGTGATCTCCTCGGCCGAGCCGTCCGCCCGGTGGATCCGGCACGTCACGTCCTGGCGCGGCTTGATCCCGCCCTCGATGCCTTCGAGGTCGATCGTCTCGGAGCCGTCGAGCTTCAGGTCCCGCCAGGTCTTGCCGCCCTTGAAGACCAGCGGCAGCACGCCCATGCCGACCAGGTTCGAGCGGTGGATGCGCTCGAAGGTCTCGACGATCACCGCCTTGACGCCGAGCAGGTTGGTGCCCTTGGCCGCCCAGTCGCGGGATGAGCCCGAGCCGTACTCCTTGCCGCCGAACAGCACGAGCGGCGTGCCCTCGGCGACGTACTTCATCGCCGCGTCGTAGATCGGCATGACCTCGCCGTCCGGCATGTGCCTGGTCCAGCCGCCGTCCCTGCCGTCGGCCATCTCGTTCCGGAGCCGGATGTTGGCGAACGTGCCGCGCATCATGACTTCGTGATTGCCGCGCCGCGACCCGTAGGAGTTGAAGTCCCGGACCTCGACCCCGTGCTCGATCAGGTACCGCCCGGCCGGGCTGTCCTTGGCGATCGAGCCGGCGGGGCTGATGTGGTCGGTGGTGATCGAATCGCCGAGCAGCGCCAGGACCCGGGCGCCCTTGACGTCCCCCGGCTCCTTCGGCGTCCGGTCCATGCCCTCGAAGAACGGCGGCAGGCGGACGTAGGTGCTGTCGTCCTGCCAGTCGTAGGTCTTGCCGCCGGCGCCGCCGATCTCGGCCCAGCGCTCGTCGCCCTTGAACACGTCGGCGTAGGCGGCCTTGAACATGCTGGCGGTGACGCTCTTGCGGACGGTCTCGGCGACCTCCTGGGGCGTCGGCCAGATGTCCTTGAGGAAGACGTCCCTCCCCTCCTTGTCCTGGCCGAGCGGCTCGGTGCGCAGATCCTTCTGCAGCGAGCCCGCGAGGGCGTAGGCGACCACCAGGGGCGGTGACGCGAGGTAGCTCGCCCGCACCTGCGGGTGGATCCTGCCCTCGAAGTTGCGGTTGCCCGAGAGCACCGCCGCGACCACGAGGTTGCCCTCGTCGACCGCCTTGGCGACCGGCTCCGGCAGCGGGCCCGAGTTGCCGATGCAGGTGGTGCAGCCGTAGCCCACGAGGTCGAAGCCGAGCCCCTCGAGGTCGTCCATCAGCCCGGCTTGCTTGAGGTAGTCGGTCACCACCTTGGAGCCGGGGGCGAGCGAGGTCTTGACCTGGGGCGCGGGCCTCAGGCCGCGCGCCAGCGCGTTCCGCGCGACCAGACCGGCACCGAGCATGACGCTCGGGTTGCTGGTGTTGGTGCAGCTGGTGATCGCCGCGATCACCACGTCGCCGTGGGCCAGCTCGTAGTCCGCACCCTCGACCGGCACCCGGGCGTTCTCGTCGCCGCCCTTGAGCATCTTCGGCAGCTCTTCCTTGAACGCCTGCTTCGCGTTGGAGAGGGCAACCCGGTCCTGCGGCCGGCGCGGCCCCGCGAGGCTCGGCTCGACCCGGCCGAGATCGAGCTCGAGGGTGTCGGTGAACACCGGATCCGGCGCTCCGGCCTCCCACCACATCCCCTGCTCCTTGGCGTAGGCCTCGACCAGCGCGATCCGCTCCGGCTCGCGCCCGGTGAGCTTCAGGTACTCGAGCGTCAGGCGGTCGATCGGAAAGATGGCGCAGGTCGCCCCCATCTCCGGCGACATGTTGCCGAGCGTCGCCCGATCGGCGAGCGGCAGGTGGTCGAGCCCGCTGCCGTAGAACTCGACGAACTTGCCGACCACGCCCTTCTTCCTGAGCATCTGGGTGGCGGTCAGCACGAGGTCGGTGGCGGTCGCGCCCTCGGGCAGTTCGCCGGTCAGCTTGAAGCCGATCACCTCGGGGACGACCATCGAGACCGGCTGGCCGAGCATCGCCGCCTCGGCCTCGATCCCGCCGACGCCCCAGCCGAGCACGCCGAGGCCGTTGATCATGGTGGTGTGGCTGTCGGTGCCCACCAGCGTGTCGGGATAGGCGAGCTCCTTGTTGCCCTCCCTCCCGGTCCAGACCACCTGGCCGAGGTACTCGAGGTTGACCTGGTGGCAGATGCCGGTGCCGGGCGGCACCACCCGGAAGTTCGCGAACGCCTCGCTGCCCCAGCGGAGGAAGGCGTAGCGCTCGGCGTTGCGCTCGTACTCCCGCTCGACGTTGGTCGCGAAGGCCCGGGCGTTGCCGAACTCGTCGACCTGGACCGAGTGGTCGATCACGAGGTCGACCGCGACCAGCGGGTTGATCTTGTCGGCGTCGCCGCCGAGGTCGAGCATCGCCTGGCGCATGGCCGCCAGATCGACCACCGCGGGCACGCCCGTGAAGTCCTGCATCAGCACCCGGGCGGGGCGATACGCGACCTCCTGATCGGAGCGCCGGTCCTCGAGCCACTGGACCATCGCCTTCAGATGGTCGGTGGTGACGCTCCGGCCGTCCTCGAACCGGAGCAGGTTCTCGAACAGGACCTTGAGCGAGTACGGCAGCCGCGAGAGGTCGCCGAGCTGCTCCGCCGCTTTGGGGAGCGAGAAGACGTCGTAGGCGCGCTCGCCCACCTTGAGCTCGCGCCGGGCGCCGAGGCTGTTCTGGCCGGAAAGCGACATGGCGTGTCTCCCGATGAGGTCAGAGCTGGGGTTCGGCGGCGAGCCGCAGGTTCCTGATCCTGCGTGCGGTCAGCTCCGCGCGGGTGCGGAGGATATGGACGGCGATGAAATAGCACAAGAACGCGAGCCACATGACCAGCAGCGGCCAGAGCATGGAGCTGTGGATGGTCGGCCCGCCGGCGCGAATGATCGAGGCCGGCTGGTGGAGGGTGTTCCACCAATCGACCGAGAACTTGATGATCGGCAGGTTGACCGAGCCGACCAGGCAGAGGATCGCCGCCGCCCGGGCGCCGCGGGTCGGCTCGTCGAACGCGTCGTGCAGCGCGATGTAGCCGAGATAGAGGAAGAACAGGATCAGCACCGAGGTCAGACGCGCGTCCCAGACCCAGTACGTGCCCCACATCGGCTTGCCCCAGACGGAGCCCGTGACCAGCGCCACCGCGGTGAAGCAGGCGCCGATCGGGGCGGCGGCACGGGCCGCGACGTCGGCGAGCGGGTGCTTCCAGACGAGGGACGCGATGGAGGCGGCGGCCATCATCCCGTATACCATGAGCGCCATCCAGGCGGCCGGGACGTGGACGTACATGATCCGCGCCGAGTGACCCTGCTGGTAGTCCGGCGGCGCCACGACGAGCGCGAGATAGAGCCCGAGGACGGCCAGCACGGCGCCCGCGCCCGCGGCCCA